>NZ_SIJC01000025.1 GCF_010078385.1 Chengkuizengella sediminis | reverse complement strand
TGCGATGCTTGAATATAAAGCGAAATGGTATGGCAAAGATGTGATTGTTGTATCTAAAACATTCGCTTCAAGCCAACTTTGTTCTCATTGCGGATACAAAAACAAAGACGTTAAGAATCTTAATTTTCGAGAATGGGAATGCCCATCTTGCCATACTCATCATGATCGAGATATTAACGCAGGACTTAATCTAAGAAACGAAGCCATTCGTCTCTTAACCGTAGGAACTACGGGGATAGCCTAATCCATTAGAGGCCATTAGGTTTCTGTACTTAGGAATCCCCCACTTCAAACGTAAGCGTTAATTGGGGGAGTGTTCAATAAGTTATATAATGGCCATTATTACTATAAAAAGATAAATTTATACAATACATCTTATATACATAGGGAGGTATAGGTTTGAAATATAGTTTGATCACATGTAAAAAAGATTGATCAAAACTCATGAATTAGAAAGTGATTCATGAGTTATTTTAACTCTTATATTCTACAATTGGGCTATATTGTTGAACAAGACATTTAGAAATTTATGTGAAAGTTAGTGGACTTGTAAAAGCAGTGTACTTGAGGCAAACTGGAAAGTTAACACATTACAACATAAAAATATTGTATTATTTTTATAAGGAGATTAAAAAAACATTCAATGGGTGATTGTTATGGCTACATACGATAAAAAAAAATTAGAATTAGTTCAATTAAATACACATGATGTCAAGAGTTTAATTGAGTTATCTATATCAGTTGGTTGGGATTATGATAAATATGAGATTGAAACAGTTTTGTCATCTGGTATAATATTTGGACATAAAAACGCTGAGGGAAAAGTCGTTTCTAGTGCTGCTATTATCTCTTATGATACTAATTTAGCTTCTATTGGTATGGTTATTGTTAACAAAGAATTTAGGGGATTAGGTTTAGGAAAAGAAGCCACTCAAAAATGTATTGATTTTGCTGCAATTAACAAATCAATTATGTTAATTGCAACAGAAGAAGGGAAACCTTTATATGAAAAAATGGGTTTTAGAACTGTAGATTGTGTTCATAAGTATCTTTGTGATAACTATACTAAAAGTTCTAAGGTATTAATTAAAGACGGTGTAACCATTGAAGATTTCAATAATATTGACATTAACAAAATTGTAGATTTAGATAAAGCTTCCTTTGGAGATAAAAGAAGCAATTTTCTTCTTAATAGGATAAATCAATCCGAACAATGTTTAGTAGTTAAAGATTATAATGGAAATATTATTGGCTATGGAATATCTATAAGAGGTCCAATTAATTTAATACTAGGACCTATAGTAGCTCCAGATACTGAAACAGCTGCTTTAATACTAGATAGGCTAGCTTTTAATCATCATGGGAAATTACGAATTGATGTGCCATCAGGTAATGAGGAATTTATGTTGTTCCTAGAGCAAAGAGGGTTTAACAAAGTTAGCGAGCCACCCATAATGGTTCTTCACTCTGAAAATATGCCACCTCGTAATAACACATTATTCGGTATTGCTGCTCAAATATTTGGCTGAGACAAATAGCATCTTTATTTCGATATAGGGCCTCAGTATAGTAAGAAAAACAGTGTTCTACAGTAATCGAACACTTTTCTGGAACTTGAAAAATGGTAAATCCTTCACTTGATGAACACTGATTATCTTTTAAGCAATATGGCGCAAATGTTGAAAAAGAAATAAGAGGGTGGTGGTACACTTCTCTATGCATTAAGGAGCTTAGATTATTCTGCTCATGCTATAGAGATAACCAAATTACTTCTGAACAACAGTATTGAGATAAGTAATGAGTCATTTCTGTTGTTAGAAAAAATTTCGAAGGATTTACCAGTAGAGATTAAGAAAGAATGTAAGAAAATAATATCAGATCATTTAAAAAATAATGAAGATGATTATCACTTAGAAGAAGCATTAGAGTTATTTGATTAAACATTAAATCATAAACTCTTCTTCAAGTAAGAAATTTTAAGGATGTTAAAAATGATAACGTTATTCAACTATATGGCGCATTTCTCTAATTAGAGATGCGTCTTCTTTATGATTTGGGCCATATTGTGGAAAATCTCAGACAGGAGATAAATCATTTAAAGAGTTGAAAATAAATGGAGTGGACAGCCATAGCTGTTAAAGAGATAATAATTGATAATGAAAGAGGTGTCCAAAATGTAAGAACATCGAAAAAAACGTTATAATGGAGAATTTAAACACCATACGGTGATTTATTCAAGAATAGACGAAGTAATTACCTTATATTACTAAGGAATTAAATAAATTTATATGGATGAGCTATAGGAAGAAAAAAAGAAATTTTGACAAGCGATTTCCAAAAGAGCGTTACAGATGGTGGTGAAAACATTGAAACAAAATAAGTTGATTTATTTGATTGGAATTCCAGGATCGGGAAAAAGCGAATTTGCCAAAATATTATCAAAAAAAGAACGAGCCACAATATTGTCTACGGATGAAATACGAAGAGAACGTTTTGGTGATGCAACAAAACAAAAAAACACGACGATTATATATGGCATATTGTATGCAAGAGCAAAGGATGCGCTAGCATCAGGCCAATCGGTTATTATCGATGCGACAAATGTTGATCGGGAAAAAAGAGAAAAAGCGTTGGAACGCTTTCCTGACGTTAAGAAAGAATGCTATTATTTTACGACACCTTTTTCGGTATCGAAAAAATGGAATGAAAGAAGAAAAAGAAAAATAGACGAATCTGTTTTAAAAAAATATCAAAAAAATCTTCATTTTCCAGTAACTAAAGAAGGTTGGGACGAAATTCATTTTAAACATGAATCCGTTCCATATAGTATAAACAAGGAACAATTTTTATCCATTATGAACAGCGACTTAAATTGCGAAGATCTATTTGCTAATCTACAATCTATTCCTTATTTTTGCGATATGATTGGGTATGACCAAAATAACCCATATCATGCATTTTCACTTGAACTGCACACATTCGAAGTTTTGCGTTTTATCCGCCAAAACTACATTGGAGTAGATAAATTAGATATGGAAATAGCAGCTCTTTTTCACGATGCAGGAAAGCCATTCTGTAAAGTATTTAAAGGAGGAAAAGGATATTCATCCTACTACGGTCATGAATATGTATCGACGCACATGGCAGTTCATTTTTTGACCGAACTTGGTTTTGAAAAACCCTTAATTTTAAATGTAGCAAATATAATCCAAAACCATATGAAAATATTGCATGGCAAGGATGTAGGCGCAAGAGAGATCTATCATGATCACGGTGGGGAATTTCAAACCAAAATGTATATTTTTAAAGAAGCAGATGAAAGAGCGAAAGGGTTGAAATAATAATGAGATATAAATACCCTAGAACAACACACCTTCCTTGGTCAAGGTCAAAGACTGAAGATGATAAAGTATTAAAAAATACGGATCACTTTAGAGGTAACGAAGTAGTCGTTACCGAAAAATTGGATGGTGAAAATACAACGCTGTATACAGATTATATGCATGCAAGAAGCATAGATTCAAAAGATCATGATTCAAGACACTGGTTAAAACAAATGCACGCTTCAATCGGTTTTCAAATTCCTGAAGGATGGCGCATATGCGGTGAAAATGTTTTTGCTATGCATTCTATCCATTACACTAGATTAACTGATTATTTTTATGCGTTTTCTATATTTAGTGATCAAAACGTTTGCCTATCATGGAGTGAAACTATGCTTTGGTGTCAAAAGTTAAATATTCAACATGCGCCAATCTTATATGAAGGTGTTTTTGATGAGAAAATAATACAATCTTTATACACTCAGATATCCAAATTTGGAGGAGAACAAGAAGGCTATGTCGTTCGGTTAAAAGACGCGTTCCACTATGATGATTTCAAATTGTCGATTGCCAAATTTGTTCGTAAAAACCACGTACAAACAGATGATCATTGGTTGAGTAAGCAGATCACGATGAATCTAAGGAAGGATCATTATTGATGAATTATCGTTATGAATTTTTCCTTTGAAACCCCGGCTGCCTTAAGAATAATACCTATTAGAAATAGGTCAACCAGAAATGACTGGCTGATTTCATAATACGATATGGGCGCTTTTCACTAATAAAATTCAAGATAAAAAAGATAAATGTAAAAGTAGAATTGATTGAAGGTGGATAACGTTGAATAATATACAATTATTAACTGGTATATATAGATTAGGAAGTGGTTGTGGTCTGTGGAGTAAAGAAGAAATAATTAAATTGTGTGATATGGTGATTGAAGCAAATGAAAATATACCCTATGAAATAATAGAAGTATCGTTAATGTCCAAATCAAAGATAGATGATATTGAGGGGAAGTTATTTGAACTAAGTCATGTAATAGATGAGGAATATGCTGTTAGATCAGTTCTTTCAGTATGTAATGAAAAAATAAAGTTAGATCAGATAAAGATTGAAGATTCAATAAAATGCACTACCAGACTTTTAGTACATACTGGATTGTCTCTGGAAAAGAATTATTATGATTTATACAGTATGGATGATGATTATGACTTAGCCAAAGATGGTATTCGATTTAATTTAACTGAAGTTGTTGATTTTTATTTAGAAGAATTAGATAAGTACAGTAAGTATTTTAAAGAATTTAAGGAATTGTACTTTAAAGTAATTCAAAAAGATTGGATTAGATGATAATAAAGAATAAATTATAAAAATATAATACTCTAGCTAATCACTGAAAGTGTGGAAGTTTTACGAGTTTTCATTGTTCTGCAATACCAGCTAATAGAAGCTTAAGAGGTCTTCAACACTTCTTGAAAAGTGGTTTTTAAGAGTTTACTAGGATAGCTTCAGATGATATGGGAAAGGTTATTTAGGGTAACTCAGTCTCATTAACTCGAAAAAATTACTTATGAGGTGAGAAGTGGTGAGAAACAAGACAAACTTTTTGATTGTGTTACTTCTATCATTAATGGCCATATTACTTGGGTGTTCTCAGCAAGATGAGGAATTTATTAGTGATACTATTCCCCAACCTATTATTTATTATGATGAGGTAGAACTTCTTGTATATCAAAGTTCATATTGTTGGGGGACTCTTGGATGTGCTGATTATATTGGAGCAGAGGAAATGTTAAAAGAAGAACCAAAGACTATTGTTTCCCCAAATACAGAATTTAGAATAGAATTTAAGAATGTTCGTCAACCAGATGATTTGGTTTTATGGATTATTCAGGACCAAAAACCTATTGATATAGAAATGGAGAATTATTCTTTTATGGCTCCAGAAGAAGAGGGAATATATTTCTATGATCTATATGCAAATTGGATATCTTCAAAAAATGATAAAGTTTCGTTAGGTGGCTCCAGTTATGTGTTTGCAATTGAAGTTAAATTATAAAGTTTAAAGCTGTTTAATTATAAGTTAACTATTGGAACAGCAGCATTTCCAGTAGATAGGAATTTGTTTGTTATTCCACAATATGGCGCTTTTCTCTAAGAGAAGCGTCTTCGTTATGACTTGGGCCAGATCGTATTATGAGATCATCCAGTCATTTCTGATTGATCTATTTTTAATAGGGTATTATTCTTAAAGTAGCCGGGGTAGAACGT
This sequence comes from Chengkuizengella sediminis, assembly GCF_010078385.1. NCBI lineage: Bacteria > Bacillati > Bacillota > Bacilli > Caryophanales > Paenibacillaceae > Chengkuizengella > Chengkuizengella sediminis. The sequence goes on along the minus strand of NZ_SIJC01000025.1, from coordinate 50,388 downwards.
TCGGGCCAGTGGGATAACTGAAAAATATGTTTTAATTCACCAATCAATAAAAGTGAACTTTTAATTATACAATCTTTAGTATAATTAAGATCGTTATATAACATTTTTCAAATTTTATGGACAATAAAATCCAATCCCTTTTATTTCATTAATCACATAGTAAAAAAAAGTAAAATTGAAAAAATATAACAGCAGGAGGAAACAGGAAAATGAAAAGAACGTTATTTGTAATAATTTCCACACTAATTTTAACTTCATGCGTCCAAGAATCTGTTAATGTTGAAGGCTTACCATCTAACACATCAAATAATGAACTGACTGACAAAACCAAACAAATAGATATCGATGCTGAACTACTAAAGGTATATACTGATTTGCAGGAGAAAGAGGGATGGTATGTTGTTCCCAAAAACGTTCATGAAATGACTATTTATGCTAACACTAAAAATGTAGATACAGTACTATTTTGGTTAGTTCCAACAGGGACAGAAACATGGAGTGAACGACAACTCATTGGTTATGATCTAGATGGAAGTGATGGGTTTTCTTTAAAATGGGAATTTGGTAACCAGGTACTTCTCGATCACATTTTAGTTCAGGCATTGGGTAGTGATTTTTATACAATAGATGATGAAACTATCAATGTAATAACACAAGAAGAGTAAATAAAGAGGTTCTGTCAAACAAACCACTGAGAATATACAATAAACGGAAAATCAATTCTAAGATAAAATTTCTATTTTATTGGAAGTTAGAAATAATAAAATAGACCGATATCTTCGAAACGGTCTATCTACACCTTAAGTTCAACCAGGACCATAGTAAGCGGCCAGTGAACGCATTGCTTCATTATAGTTATTCATTAAATCTTCTGCTTCTATCAATTTTTCATTTGCTTGATTTTTGAGTTCTGAATTTTGATCTTCAAGTGCTTGTTGAAGCAAGATGAATGCAGAATATCGAGCGTTGATTGCATTAATATATATTTCATGTGCCTTACGAACTTCTTCTGTTTTTGGTGAGTCTAATGCTTCAACTAATGTTATGTAATCTTTATATTTTGGAATGATTTGTTGAGTAAAAGAGTTATAAAAGGCATTGTTATCATGATTCATTTCACCATTTAGACTTTCGTATAATTCCAATAATTCTATTTCGTCATTTATAGGCACAGAGTAAGCATAATAATCATCTGAAATTTCTGAATATGAAGTATAATTATAATCTATTAGACCAATTGTTGTAAGGATTATGGAAATAATTATTAAGCCTTTAATTATTATTTTTTTCAATCTCTCTCCTCCTTTACTTATTGAATCATATAATATCTCAACATTTATTTAAATGGTAAATAAAGGGGAGAAATGGATAAGTACTTTTAATCCAATAAATGATTGTTTTATTATATCAATACCCTTATTATATTATGTAGCCTTAATCAAGAAAATTATAAATATTGAGAGTTGAAAAGAAATATGATCAACATTAGATTAGACATTCAAAAACAATTTTATAAAGTATATAAAGGTCATATCAGTGTTTTAGAATTTGAAAAGTGGCTCTATACTACGCAAGAAATTGAAATTGTCTTTGGGCAAAATTTTTACTATAGTTTCTTAGATTTAAATTATAGAAATAAGTATGTAATTAATGAGCTAAGGAAACTTATTAAATTACATTTTATTTTTGATGAATTAGAACATGATAGAATTTTAACTCTTTTAAACAATCTAGTAACTGAAAAAGGAGACGCTATCGAGATATTAGAAGAAATATACTATGACTATTGTAATGGATATACATTTTTAGAATATCTGTCAGTTACTTATATTACTCAAATAGATAATATTCCTATGAATGATATAGATTTTTATAAAAAAAGAGAAAGTTTAGAGAACAATAAGTCGTATATCAAGAATGAAGCAAATAGATTAATATCATACTTTCAAGATGGGAAACTTAAAATAACTGATGAATATAAATTTAATGATAACAGAAATGAAGAAGAGAAATAGGGTTTATAACATTTTGGAGGATACTATGGGAAAAGAAGAGTTTCTAAAGGAATTGGAAGAAATAATTGAAGATAATATCTTCATTGGTAACACAATTGATGACTTAGATGAAGAAATATCACAAAACAATTGGTCTTTTTCAATGACACAAGAATTAGTGCAGGAGTTTACGGTTGATGATTTAAAAAATTTCTTTGATAGATTGCTGAAAAATAGAAAAAATCAAATTTTGAATGCCAATAGTAAGCACGGTATGATTTTTTATGCGTGGTTTGAGTGGCAATCTGGAAGACTCCTATTTAATTTAATCTCTGATCTTCACCCTAAACTACCTTTTGGTGGAAAATACAAGGTAGTTGAAAAAATAGAAACAATAATAACTGAATTTTTGAATTATCCATATCACAATGGTATATCAATAATAGAAATTGAAAACGATGGCGAACTAGAGGAAAATGAAACAATAAATGAACCTTTCAATGTATACGTAACTAGAATTAATTAATATGAAAATTTGGAGATTTCTATGGAAATCCAAGAAGATTTGTACACTGAAAAGATACTTAAGAATTATTAGGAAATCAAGTAAGTTTAGTTCAATAAGAAAACTATATATATGGTAAAATGGGATACATGTCTTAAACACTTTTAATGTTAATAGAGCTTTAAGAGGAGTTGGTTTTATATGGCGTATCCAGTTTATTTATACAAGGAATTTGAAAATGAGGAAGTTGTAATCTATAAATTTTGTATCGAGCATAAAGATGAAAATCCTGGAAGAATAGAATTAAACAAGAATACCAAAATGATACAAGAATTGACGAGTATATCTAATGTTTCTGATGGTCTTTCCCAATGGGTATTCAATCGTGCTGGATTACGAATCTCCCAATGTTATAGAGAAGGTACATTTCCAGATAAAATGGAAATAATTCATTAAATGTAGGTATTACTTTTTGTTAACAAACAAGTACATTAGCTGAAGATTTGTGAGGTGATCTCCGGCTTTTCCTTATTCAACAAAATGGCGCGAATATGGAATAACAAGAATAGAAAATGATCAATCTTTTTTATAAAAACCAAGTAGTAAATATCCATTTTAGAATCCATTTTGATCAATCTTTCTTTCAAAATGGATTCTTTTATTTGCCATAGAATGTGGGTTTGCGTGAGATTTTTGATCAAACATTATTCAAATCCAACATTTGTAGCTAACTGGCGCCAATCTTGAATAAAGAGAGATAAAGTTGTAATAAATCTCAACATTTGAAATAATGATTCTTAAATGTAAGCTATTGTTGAATAGAAAGGAAGTATATTTACAAAAAAATAAAGGTGAGGATTATGGATTTAATATTTAAAAAAATGACACAAAAACAAGCAGAAGAAATTGCGTTTAGTTGGCACTATGAGGGCAAATATTCTTTTTATAATATGGAAGCAGATAAAGAAGATTTAGAAGAGTTTCTTGACCCTAAAAAACGAGGTGACTCATATTTTGTTGTTATCCAAGAAAATGAAATTATTGGATTTTTTTGTTTTAATAAACTAGATGATAATACTATTGATATAGGGTTAGGAATGAAACCAGAATTAACTGGTAGAGGAAAAGGATATGAATTTTTAAAAGAAGGAATCCAATACGTTAATTCAAAATATAAACCAGAAAAAATAACACTATCAGTGGCAACCTTTAATCAAAGAGCAGTAAATGTGTATAAGAAAATTGGATTTGAAGAAATAAAAACATTTATTCAAGATACAAATGGAAGTAATTTTGAATTTGTTAAAATGAAATATGTATGTTGATTATTGTTATTTCACTGAATCATTATTTAGGATCGAACCTTCAACAATCTGGCGCTTTTCACTAATTATAAATGGAGGAGATTGCAAGGTATTTTGAAAATTGATAATTTAAATATATATTGATAGGGAAAGAGGTAAATAAAGTGTCAAAATGGATTATAAAAATAATGATTTCAGTATTAGTTATAGCACTTCTTTCATCTTGTCAAACAAGTACGGAAGAACCAGAAATAAGAATTTCATCTGCTACAGAGGAATTAAAACCAATTTATTATGGGGGTTTTTATAAAGAGAACCAGGAAGATATAGAAAAGAGACTAAAGGATTTTATGGTCGGTAAAAGATTTATAGATTTGCCATCAATTGCTTATGGAGACAAAATTCAAATCGAAGCTTTAAACTTTGAAACAGATGAATATGAATTTTATGATTATATCATGGATGAAAGGGGTAATATTATTTCTAATTATGATATAAACCCGCTGAACATAAGTTCCTCAGAAGATGGAAACACAGAATTTTCATTCCAAGAAAATCATGATTTAGAAAAGTATCGTGATTTTGGGATAGAAGGAAAGTTGATACATGGTTTATTGATTAGATGTAAAATTGATAATTCTTCTTTTGCATTTGCTACACTTGTATTAAGTGTTAACAAATAATTTCTGTTCAAGGCTAAATGAAGCTGCTTTAGTTCACAGGATTGATTTGATATGTACTCAATTTGATCTTCAACAATATGGCGCTATTCTCTAATAAGAGAAGCGTCTTTCTTTATGAATGGGGCCAGATTGTAGAACAACTCATTCTCAAAATTTAAGGATATTTATGATAAAATATATGCAAGAATATTAGTAAATAATTGTATATAAACTAACGTGTACAGTTTAGTTTATATAGCATCCCGATGATGTATATTAAATTAAGCTGAAGAAAATATGGGGGAGTATATGATACAAGAAGATGACGGGGGTATTATAACCTCACTAGGAATAATAAACAGTAAATTAACTTTTAATGAATTTAAAAACACAGAATTATTTAATAGTGTAAATGATTTAGTTGACTCTGAGAATGACCATATAAAATATACAATTAAAAACGTACAAATAGATAAACACAGTTTTATAATTACCATATATTTTTTTGATAACAAACTTATATTAACAAATTTATATTATCTTGATGATCAGAGGGATGAGGAATTAACTTGGTCAGATTGGGCAATAAAAAAGGAATTAAAGAATAAAGAATGCCATGATAGACTACTTGAAAAATGGCTTGGAAGAGGAGAAGTTACTACTGATAACTATGTGAATTATAAATATAAATGGGGAAGTGTGAGTTCAGGATATGATCCAAAGAGTGCATGTAGTAATATAACAATAAATTATTATTGTTTGTAGTGTAGTTTTAAATGAAAAAATGTATACTACAAAAAAACCACCGTTCTAAGTGGTGGATAATTAAAATAATAGATTGATATATTATTCAAAAAAATATATAATTTAACTATATTATTCATTCCATTCTTTTCCTATACGCAAGATGTAGTGAATATCTCTTTTTTAAAAAAAGAAATCTATTTTTCAAATAGATAACCCAAGTATCAATTGATAACGGGTACGGTTCAAGTAGTAATATTTTGAACTAAGCCAAGTTTCTCAAGCATCAAATAGGATGGTGCTGGGCCGATAAAATAAGAGGAACAAAAAAATCATACTTATCAGATTCTGATAGACAGAGATCTGAAAAAAAGAAATAAAGTGTGTTCAAAATTGAAGCATACTTTTTTTTGTATTTAAATTTAAGAAGGGAGGGAGTCCCTTGTCTCATTTATTAGGACAAGGGGGGTGATCCCTATCCTTATAATAGATGTGATACTGGACGAAAAAAATTGAATGTAAATAAGCAACCAGCAGTGTTTGCTAGTCAAAAGATCGTATGAACTCTTTTTAGAGTTTTGCGGTCTTTTTTTATTCAAAAAAAATTAGGAGGACGAAAAAAATGAAAGAAAAAACTAAAATTACAGATCGCTATAACAAAGAACAACGTATAGCTATCAAAATGATTAGTTTACCGAATGACTGCACGAAAGAAGAAATGATCATGTATTTATACAAGTGTGAAGAACTCAATATGAATCCACTTTCTGGAGAGTTCATATTAACTAAAAAGTGGAGTGATAAAAATAGTAAATATAATTACTCTTTTATAACTACACGTGATGGTTATTTAAAAACAGCCCAAAATGATCCACACTATGAGGGAATTGATAGTGGTGTGTATTGTGAAGGAGACAAATTATCATTTGAAAACGGTAATGTAAGACATGTACTTGGATCTACAAGAGGTGAAGTGATAGGAGGTTGGGCAATAGTCAAGCGAAAAGGACTTTTGCCTAAAACCGAATTTGCACCTTTTAAAGAGTATTATGAAGCCAACAAATACAAACCGATATGGAAAGAGATGCCCAGTGCCATGATAAAAAAGGTAGCAGAAGTTGCAGCTTTAAGAATTATGTTTCCGTTAACAGGGGTTTACACATTTGAAGAAATGGATGTAGAAAAACCTGGAGACGTAGATCATAACAACATTCCATTTAATCAACCAAAATCAAACTCAACTTCAAAAAATCATGCCAATAAAAAAATTACTGCATCATCCAAACCAAATCCTTCGCAGGAAGAAATATCTGAAGACAGTAAAACTGAACCTGCAGATCAAGAATCAGAATCATATCAAACTAATCCTGATGGCGTACCTAAGATGTCTTATCAACTTAAAGATATAAAAGCTGGTAGTTCAAAAAATGGTACACCTTATTATTTGTTAACTCTATGTGATGATAGAACAAATAAAAAAGGAGATTTTTACGCTTTAGGAGATAAGATGGATAAAATTGATCAATTAGATCTTAGAGAGGAAAGCAGAGTTCACATAAAGACTTCAACTAATGAAAATTGTTTTGTAATTGATGATATTGAACTTGCAGCATCATAATGATTTGGAGGTTGGTGAATATGAGTAATTTTTTACCGGATATAAAAGAGATTGCTGAAGAGAATGGACTTTTATTAAGAAAGGCTAGAAACCAATATAAAGCCTTATGTCTGTTCCATAGTGAGAAATCACCCTCACTTTATATTCATCCTGAAAAAAACATTTTTAAATGTTTCGGATGTGGTGAAGGCGGTGGTGTAATCAAGTTTAAAGCTAAGCTTGAAAATAAAAGTGAACAAGAAATTTTTGAAGAGCTTAAAAGTCAAAATAAAAAATCATATAAAGCTAGTAGATATCTTCATCCAGCTGAGAGATTAACTTCTTTTCAATTTAAAGCAATGTCTGAGGTTATTCCAGACCTTTGTAATATGAAAGGGAAACCGAATTGGGATTTTATTCGGAAATTTGGGAATGAAGAATACCTTTATTTTAGAAGTAAAGTGTGGAGACATTGGCTTGAGTTTCTTGATTATGAAAAAAAAGATGCTGAAATGACCCTTCGATTTGGTATAAGGGGAAATTCAGTGAATGAAGCTATTAAAGAAATCAAAAAAAGAGAAAAGCTACTTGGAGTGACTATCTTTAATCAGAGCATGATTAAAAAAACAGAGCTTATGGTAGAAGCAATAGGCTAAAAAAATAAAAAAATATTGGAGGACTAAAAAATGAATAGATCAATTTTAATCGGTAGGTTAACAAAGAGCCCTGAACTAAGATATACACCTTCTGGTGTAGCTGTAACCCAATTTACTTTGGCTGTGGATCGTACTTTTACAAATAGTGAAGGTAAAAAAGAAGCAGACTTTATCAATATTGTAACTTGGAGAAAACTAGCTGAAACATGTGCCGAATACCTTGAAAAGGGTAGATTAACAGCCTTTGAAGGTAGGATACAAGTTCGAAATTATGAAAATAATGAGGGTAGGCGAGTATATGTCACAGAAATTGTTGCTGATAACGTTCGATTCCTAGAATCTAATTCTAGTAACAAGCGTAATGAAACAAACGGGAATTCTCATCCTGGGGCTTCCCAAGATCCATTTAGTGACGATTCTAAACCTATTGATATATCAGATGATGATCTACCTTTTTAGAGAAATATTCATAGAATTTAATGAGTAGATGTTAAAAAATATTGTAATTAATTAAACCTAAAAAATGCCCATCCTAGTCAGGGATTATTAATCAACTCCCTTGGTACTAGGTGGGGAGTATTTAGGAGAGATAAAAATGTCAGAAAAGAAAATTGTTGGTGCAGCTAAAATTATGGAAGATCTATTTGAAAAAGGTATCTATGCTGAAAAGATGAAAGCCAAATATCGGATGGATCTTATTAGAAAAGAGATAATAAATAGTTTTCCAAAAGATTGTAAGAGGTTGGTTTTAAATGATAATGTATCTGCTTGTTATCAAATAAAGAAAAAATATGAAGTAGATTATGTTGGTCTCAATGAATACCTAGCCAATCTTGGTTTCTTAACCGCTGATTATGCCAATATAGTTAAAAAAGATGAAATCATAAAAGAAATATCACCTTTTGAAAAACCCAGCGAAAGATATATTAAAATGTACCCCAAAAAATCAGCTAAACCAGAATTACAACCTTTAGATTACTCTTCATACTTACTGGAACAATTAGCTTTTTTTTGGGAACAGACTAACATAGAATTTAAACATTATGAATCTCTGGAGAAAGGTGCAAAAAGACAAATGTTTTTATGTGAAGAATTAAAGAAAGAAAAAATGGTCTGTAGTTATGGGTCTGTAAATTATGCGAATAAACCAGCACAGTATGATCTAAATGCTATCTCCAAAGAATATGGAATAGATTTTCTGATTGAACACGCAAAGGTTACTAGCGACGGAATAGACCAACTAATTAAAAAAGATGTACTTTCTAAAAAGGAAGTATCAAAGTTTAAAAAAGAAGTAGATAGGGAAGTTGTATTTGTAGTCACTCAATTGAAGTCTGAAGAAAGATCACTTCAAATGCTTAACAATAAGAACGTAATCAGACTTCAAAACCAACAGGATAGAGTGAAAATATCACAATCTGCTATCTAATTTATTTTATTTAACAATAACAAAATATAAAGGAGGGAGCCCCTCACGATTGTATAAGGGGCTCTCCCTATACATAGATGATGGGTAAAATATGAAAATTAAAGGATTAATCATTACTTTGGTAGCGATTCACATGATAATAGAGTTCGTTGCAATGACATTCGTAAAGAAGGGTTTACTTTCAATTAATGAAGCATTTGTTTTGTTAATATATTGCGGAATAATTGGAGGATTGTATGTTGATTATCGTGTAGAAGAGAAAGCGAAAGTGGTTACCGAAAGAACTAAAAAAGAAAATGATTATATTTTTTATCAGTATACTAAGTAAGTTCAAAATTTGCCTTCCACTCGGCAACAAAATAGAGGTGGCACAAATAATCCGTGCCACCTTGGCCGGAATTTGTGAAGGAGAAAAATATGGGATGTATCGTATGTAAAAAAGAAGTTGAAGAAAAGAGAATTCAAACAGAGGAAATGTTTAGATTTGAGTGGGTTTGTTCATCCAATTGTGAAAATAGTTTTTCTATTGATCTCTTAAATTTACAAGATGAAATTGGTGAATCCTACAATTACAAAATTAATAATCCAATTACTAAGCAAATGATTGAGTCTCTAATTCTACATGAAAAACAGGTATGCACAGGCTTTTCGTTAATACGAAAACCTTCCAATGGAGCTTTAATGTCATTTAAGAAAAATAATGATGAAACATTATTTCAAATTGAATTTGCTACAATCTCGTTTGAAGATTGGATTTGTTTAAAACAATTAATTGCAAATCAATCTACAAATATTCATTCAGAGGATGGAAGGTTTAAAGCACATACTTTGAGAAAAGACCAATTAAATGGGTTGGAAATACCTTTCTTTGGTCAAAGTGAAATTACTGGAAATCAATACTCAACCTACTCATCAAGTCATGTAGAAGAGGTAAGTAGTGAATTTCAAACTATGAGTTTCTTCTATATGGAAGATATTGATAGGTATGGAGTTGTTGTTTCTGATTATCATCATTAATATCTAATCTCACAATGAGTAAGAAATTTTGCAAAAATATATTAAAAGACTTTGGATAATTAATCCAAAGTCTTTTTACTTTTATTCCTTAATTCATCTGCTTTTTTCTTTAATTCTTTAGTTTTGTTCCTCAATCTTTCATTGCTTTCTTCATAAGATTTCCAACTTTCTTCCGGATCAATTACTCTTTCCCTTGGAAATTTAACTACTTTATTTTTTGTTTTTTTAATCAACATACATATACTCCTTTTAAAATAAGTTATATAATGGTCAATATTACTATAAAAATATAAATTTATACAATGCATCTTAAATAAATAGGGAAAATTAACTTAATTAAGAGAGAATAGATTGATAAGGAGATAGTATGTATGGTAAGAGATACTTTTATTGACACTGATATTTTTATTAATTTAGCAAATGGCATATATAAAGATGAAGATGAGATCTTAAGTAAATTAGAGTATCTTATAGAAAAAAGAAAAATAAATCTATTGATACCAGATATAGTGATAGATGAATGGGAAGGGAATAAACAACCTAAGATAAGGGAAGCTCTACCAGGTATCATTGCGAATCAAACAAAAAATCTTAGAAAGTTAAAACCTTTTTTAGAAACAGATCAGTATGATACCTTAAATAAAGTTATTAATGAATTATCTGAAACAAACAGGAATAAAACTTCAGTAGCAATAGAAAATCGTATTAAACGCATTGAAAAAGTTATTCATTCTCCACAATCAATTAAACTTCCTATAATCGATGATGTTAAAAAACAAGCAGTTGAAATGGCGCTTAAAAACACTATGCCATTTAAAAATAATAAAAATAGCATTGGAGATGCTCTGAACTTTTTGACGTGTTTAGAATATAAAATTGGGACCCATAAACCAGAATTTGATTTTATAACTAATAATAAACACGATTTTAGTGAAAATAAAAACCATAATAAATTACATGATGACTTAGAACAGATTGCAAAAAAGAAACAAGTAAAAGTTAACTACAGTATAAATATTGGTGAAAAACTTGAAGAGTTTGGGATTGATATTACACTTAAGACTAAAAGGAATATTGAACGTATTATTGACAAAGGTAATCCAGAATGGGGTTATGGTTATTTCGGTATTCCAGCTGTAGTTAGCTGCTGTGGTGATACTTTAGATATTAGTAGAGGCACTTATATAAATAATAGTCTATTTGTTCGATGCCCAAAGTGCCATAATATGTATGATACAGGAGTTTTCTTTGATTAGTTTTAGTAAATATTATAAAAGGTGAGGGAAAGAAGGCATGATTTGCAATAACAATGAGTTGGTTTTTGATAATTAGAGTTATGAAAAAAGCAGGAGAATATTATAGTTGAGATGTTTAGAAGGTACTTGGAACAAATGTAGTAGTAAAAGTTTTGTTCCCTGCTAAATTATAAATAGAAATATATATGTAACTAATTACCAATTGATATATTATGAGAAACAAACTATAATAAAAGTATTATTTGTTACCATCCTTTTCCTCCTACATACAGGATCTAACAAATACCTCTTAATACTTAAGAGTTGAAATCTATTTAATGTAAATAGATAACCTAACTATCATTTGATAAATGGTCAAACTTCATTGGAAACAATGTAAGTTAAGCGATGTTTCTCATAGTATTTGTAGGAAGTGCTTCGCTGATAAAATTAGAGAAACTAAAAAAATACTATTTTGTTCAATTCTGATTTAACAGAGATTGAAAAGAAAAAGTGTATCTGCGATAAATGTAGGTACTTTTATTTTTATAGACAAAAAAGGCATGTTAATACTTCGGTTTTTCATGCCTAACCCTTTGTCTATAAAAAAGCTTTTTCACTTAAAAGCCACTTAAATAAGACGTTAGTGGCTTTTTTTGTGTTAAAAATTAAAATACGCCTTTCTACCTCGGCGTAAAACAGGTATGGCATAGTTTTCTTGCCATACCTGGCAGAGGACTGTGGAAAGGAAGAGATGAAAATTAAGCAAATGGAGTTATTTCAAGAACACATTCAAAAAAAAGATTCTTTAATCAACATGGATAGAGTAAAAGAAAACTTAGCTTATTATGGGAACGATAATGCTGATCTGTTCGATTTACTCGTTGGAATTCTAGGATCAGATGCTTCTCCTCAATTATGTTCAAAGATATCTAATATTGGACTAAGAGATTTATTTGATATGCAAATAGAGGAACTTATAAAGGTCATTTGTATTGATGAATCGACAGCAATAAAGTTGTATTCTGTATTTGGAATTGCTAAAAAGATTCAGTCTTTAGCACCAGACAAAGAAAATAACATTATTAAGTCTCCAGAAGATGTTTCAAAACTGATTATGGAAGAGATACGGTACTTAAAAAAAGAAGTGTTTGGGTGCTTTTATTGAATGTTAAAAATAAGGTAATTTCAAAAAAAATAATTTCTTCGGGTAGTCTTAATAGTGCTTTTGTTCATCCTAGGGAAGTATTTATTGAAGCAATTAAGAGGTCAGCGGCTTCTATTATTTGTTTTCATAATCATCCTTCTGGTGATCCAACACCGAGTCCTGAAGATATCGAAATAACAAAAAGATTAAAAGATACAGGAGAACTGATTGGAATTAATTTTTTTGATCATATCATTATTGGTGATGGTATCTTTTATTCTCTAAAAGAATTAAATTACATCTAAAAAACGCCTACCTAGGCGATAAAACAGGTATGGCATAGTTTTTAATTGCCATACCTGGCAGAGGACTAAGGAAAGAATAATATACGTGAAGCAGAATCAAATTAAGAATAAACATCAAAAAACAACTCTTCATTCCTCAATGTTGAGCTGTTTGATGTGTCGTGGTAAAAATATGATAACTTATATTGAAGCAAGTACTAATAATAACATAATTGAAAAACAGAATACAACAATATATAAAATAAATAAAACAAGATAATAGTTACGTAGTTTAGTTGTTCTAAAAGATTTATGTAGGTTATAGAAGAGTATATTACCTATGATATTTATCTGTTCCTAGCAGATGATCCCCAACTTCAAAGTGAAACAATGTGAAACGAGTGAAAGTTAAGTGGGGGATGAATGCATCTGCACACTCGAACAAACGTTTGTAATCATTTCCTTTTTGTTGTAAAATGAAACTAAGCGAGGTGGGGAAATGTTAGTCAATAAAGCCTATAAATTTCGCATCTATCCTACAAAGAAACAAGAAATCCTAATCCATAAAACGAATGTGGTTGCAAAGAAGGCGGGTTTATCAAATGTGACCGTATATAAAACAGGTGTATTCTTTAAACAAATAAAGCAAAGGGGGTTACTACTTGGATAAGGAAGACAGAATCGCTGGTCAGAATGCTTTGTCCTTTCTATGTATCGGTGCAAAGATAAAGGGGATTAATTTTTATGGCATGAAACTCCTTCTTTCGGATAACGAAAAAAATTCAAATCGAATTGATGGGCAGATTTATATAAACATTGAAAGTGAATTTTCCATATATAAATCAATGCCTAATAAAACTCCATTACTTGATGACTTACCTAAATTAGATTGGATTGAGGCTTCAAAATTACTATGTGAGTTGAGATTGAAAAAGATAGTTGATGTTTCTTTAGGCAATGTTAGTCCTCATTTATCTATGACATTTGAAACGGGAGAAGTTCTCTTCATATGGGGACATCACGAACAATATGAGAGTTGGCAAGTCGGTGTATATTGTTCATCACAAAATAATGAAAGTTGGGAAGTAGTTGCCTGTCCGAGTGATGGGTTAGCAGTGTTTGGTCCAGAGGATATAATCAATAAAAATATATGATAAAAAGCAATAGTTATTAAAATAAAGGGATGCGTTAGTTGAAGCATTTATCTTAATTTATATATATAGGATAATAAAATGTGTTATTTTACTATCCTATATTCATTTAATTAGTGGAATTACATATATAAATCGAGATATTAACGCAGGACTTAATCTTAGAAACGAAACCATTCGTCTCTTAACCGTAGGAACTACGGGGATAGCCTAATCCATTAGAGACCATTAGGTTTCTGTACTTAGGAATCCCCCACTTCAAATGCAAAGCGTTAAGTGGTGGGAGTGTTCAAAGCTGGTGAAAACAACCAAAGATAATAAGAATGTAACCGACCATTCATTCAAACGAAAGCTTAACACTATCGAAGCAATTGAAAAACTAGCAGTAAATATAAACCACAACAATGGTATAATCCAGATCATTCACTAACTCCTTTTATTTAGACATACACACTCATATAATTACATATTTTGACATTTTTTAGTAGAAAAAAATATTCATTTATATACCTGGAGATTGTTAAATTTGATTGCTTGGTAATATAAATAATAGATTGATATATTATCTAAAAAAATATATAATCTAACTATATTGTTCATTCCATTCTTCTCCTATGCGCAGGATGTGGTGAATATCTCTTTTCTAAAAAGAGAGGAAGTCTATTTTTCAAATAGATAACCCAAGTATCAATTGATAACGGGTCAAGTTCAAAATAGAAATGTTTTGAAATAAGCGACGTTCTCATGTATCAAAATAGGATGATACTCGCTGATAAAATGAGAGAAACAAAAAATTATACTTACTTCAGGTGCTGATTTAAACAGAGACTTGAACTAAAGAAACAAAGTGTGTTGTTAATTGAAGCATACTTTTTTTGCATTTAAATTTAAGAAGGGAGGGAGTCCCTTGTCGTATTTTATTATAGGACAAGGGGTGATCCCTATCCTTTAAATAAATATGACGTTGGACGAAAAAGTTGAAGTATATAAGGCAACCAGTAACGTTTGCTAGTCAAAAGATCGTATGAACTCTTTTTAGAGTTTTGCGGTCTTTTTTTACACATTTAATTTCATCAAGATATTACTGTTGAATATAAGGAGGGTGAATATTATGACAGATATATTAACACTCAATAATGAAGTAGTTGTCACTATTAATAATATAGGATGTTTCAAAGGTAGGATTGTAAATGTAACTGATGATACATTTTCTTTAGATCAAAATACAACTGTCCTGGCTTCACATATTCCTGATTTAGAGAAGCAAGATTTTACATTTAATAAAAAAGAAATATATTTATTAAGGTATGT
This sequence comes from Chengkuizengella sediminis, assembly GCF_010078385.1. NCBI lineage: Bacteria > Bacillati > Bacillota > Bacilli > Caryophanales > Paenibacillaceae > Chengkuizengella > Chengkuizengella sediminis. Next base: position 35,352 of record NZ_SIJC01000025.1, on the reverse strand, counting down.
ATGCTGATGGCGAATTTAAAAACATATTTTGATGGCAAAGCCTTAGATAATCGTTTGTTTGTTATTAAGATTAATGGATTTGAGCGTTATATACACGCTAAAACTGTTGTTTTGATTATTTTAGGATTAGATTATAAACATCAAAAACTAGTAGAAAAACAAATTCTTAAAGTTGAAAAAGATAATGGAGATATTTATGAACTCTTAGAATTTATTGCGATAGGGTTTATAAAGTCTTTAGATATCATTGATAGTGAAAATGTCATTCGTCATTAAACGAATTAAAATATAAAGGAGGTATAACTTATAACCTAATATTTTAGAAAAAATAACCAAAGTATTCATTTAATAAATAAAAAAGGAAGAAAGGACTTTAGCGATTGGGGCCCCCCCCAAACAAGTCCTCTCCTCCTCTACTGTACTTCCCCAAGTACAGCATTGCCCATAAACATATTTACCAAAAGGTAAACACAAGACTATAAACCACAGAAATCTTTAAAAGGAGTAAAAGACTGTGGATACTTCCTATTCTATAACAGAGACTTAATAAAATCTACATTAATGTAATAATTTAAATTTTAGTCCAAGTAATGAAGGTAAACTTTTTGAACTAAATTTATATGAATAAAGGACTATTTTTATGAAATTTATATACATATTTTTCATGTAGTAAGCAACATTTTACTTAAATTGGTTTAGCTTTGGAAAAAAAGGATTGAAGTATCTTAAAATAATAATGCGAGACTAATGAGGAGGAACATCAACGAAATGGCGTTTGATTCCTGCTTGTTTTGTAGAATGAGAGGAAAATTATCAGTTTTTGTCGAAAGTAATTACGAAAAAAGAGGTAAAAGAATATGAACATAGGTGATTAAAAATTAGGGAAAGGGATTACAAGAAATGAATGAATTAATAAATGATGCAGTAAGTATTTATCTCCCAATATTAGGTATTATACTTGTGTTAATAAGAACAATTACATCTGTAATCAATAAGACTGTAGCAGAAATAATCTTGACACCCATTAATAAGAGGGTATGGGATAATTTTATAGATATTTTATTCATTAGCTGTATAATAATTGGTTTTATTCACATTATTAACTACAATATTGATAGTCCTATCTTTAAAACTATAGATAAAATTATTACTCCTATAACGGTATTTACAATTTTGATTTCAATTTTGATTTTAGTTGTTGTTTTTATAATTTCTATATTTTCAACTCTGCATTTTAGACTAAGGAAAATCACCAATATAATACTTGCGATTAATGGGATTAGTGTTTTAGTTTTTACTGTATTAATAGGAATGAATACAAAAAATGAATATCTAACAACAAATTTCTATGATAATTCTAACGCAAAAATATTCTTATATTTCATAGCGTGGTTTATAATTTATTTGACTCTTTTATATACATATATATCTATTTTCCGTTATTTTAATAAAATAAATCCTAAAGTCTATCAAATATTAAAGATTTCTGATGATGAGATAGAAAAGACTTTAGCTGAACTCCATTTTGTTTATACAATAGATCATGAAAGGCATATCCTTAAAGAATATCCACACTCTAATAGAACTAAAAATTATTTTCCCTTTTACGTTTATTATCCTAAAGACAATAGACTAATAAAATATATGGAAGCTAATTCAAAGTAATGAAGCAATGATCGAGATATTATAATTGGAAAGGAAATTCCACTACGAATAATACGTTGTAATTTTAAAGGAAAGTTTGATTCTAGAATCCATTTTGATCAATCTTTTTTTCAAAATGGATTCTTTTTGTTTGCCATAGAATACTAGTTTGCATGAATTTTTAGATCAAACTTTAATTTAAATCAACACTTATATATGTTTTAATGGAAAGGAATATTAAGTGAATATATCTTATTCACCTTGAGAAACAAGTAGTATTTTATTAGCTAAATAATTTTCATCCTTAAAACTATGAATAATAAATCTTAATGGATAAAGTATTACCGTGGTCAACGAATCTACCCTCTATTTGTAGGGTACCGAAAAAAGTGAAATGACCGAAAGTTCTTGATTAAATTAATCGATTGAGCCTACGAAAAAAACGAATAATAACTACTTTAAATGTGCTTTTTTTGATTTGATTACTTTTATCACTAATATTGAAACTAATTTTATTATCGAATAGTAGAAACCAAGGGAAGATTATAAACCAAAACTTTGCTAAACTTATTATTGAACATGATCATTTGGATAGCGGCTATTTATGTTATGCGTTGAATGAATCATACTCAATGAAAAAGCAAATGGCAATTTCCATGCAAGGAAGTACTGTGCCAAAATTAACTTCAGCGATTTTAAAAGAGTTGAAATCGAGTTACCAAGTATTGAGAAACAACGGACGATTGGAAAAGCTTATTTCTTTTTGAAAAAGCGCTTAGCTTTGGCAAAAGAAACAAGCAGAACTTGAAGAGCAACTTTATTTAGAAGTATTGAAGCAATTAGAACAATCATAGAAAAAGTGAGGAACTCAATATGGCTGAATTAAACTCAAAATTATTTAGTGCCGCAGACAACTTGCGAAGCAAAATGGATGCATCAGAATACAAAAACTATTTATTAGGATTGATCTTTTATAAGTACTTATCTGATAAGTTATTAGAAAAAGTAGTTGAAATAGCAGATGAATCGCTGGAAGAATACAACACACAAGAAAAACAAACTCAATTGTATCTGAATTTATTAGCAGATGAAGAGGAAAAACATGATTTGATTGAAACGTTAGTAGATACATTGGGGTATCATATTGAATCAGCGTATTTATTCAATGTATTAACCAGTCAAGCGAAACAAAACACGTTTCAGTTGAATGACTTGAACAAGGCCTTTATTGATTTGTCTACGAAATATGACCAATTTAATGGATTGTTTGACGATATAGATTTGAACTCAAAAAAACTGGGATCAGATGATCAACAAAGAAACATAACCATTTCAGAAGTACTGAAGAAACTAGACGATATCGATGTAATAGGCCATAATGGCGATGTCATTGGGGATGCCTATGAGTTCTTGATTAGTCAATTTGCTTCAGAAGCTGGTAAGAAAGCTGGAGAATTCTATACACCTCATGAAGTATCTGACATGATGGCTCGTATTGCCGCAATGGGTCAAGAAGATAAAAAATTGTTTAGCGTATATGACCCAACCATGGGATCAGGTTCCTTGATGTTGAATATTCGAAACTATATTAACCATCCAGATAGTGTAAAGTACCATGGACAAGAACTAAATACAACAACCTATAATCTAGCGAAGATGAATCTGATCTTGCATGGGGTTGATAAAGAAGATATACGTTTACGAAATGGGGATACATTGAACAAAGATTGGCCGACAGATGAGCCTTATACCTTTGATTCGGTCCTTATGAATCCACCTTACTCTGCGAAATGGTCCGCAGATGACACATTCTTAGATGATTCTCGTTTCAATCGTTACGGGAAGTTAGCGCCAAAATCAAAAGCAGACTTTTCCTTTCTTTTACATGGATTCTATCATTTGAAAGATACGGGAACAATGGCAATCGTCTTGCCACACGGGGTACTGTTCCGTGGAGCTGCAGAAGGTGTGATTCGTAAGAAATTATTAGAAGATGGCAGTATTTATTCCATAATTGGCATGCCAGCAAACTTATTCTTTGGGACATCGATTCCAACAACAGTCATAATCTTGAAGAAAAATCGTATCACTCGTGATGTTTTATTTATTGATGCAAGTAATGAGTTTATAAAAGGAAAGAACCAAAATAAACTTTCCAAAGAAAATATTGATAAGATTGCCGAAACGTATGAGAAGCGCGAAGATGTGGAGAAATATGCCCACCTCGCTTCCTTTGAGGAACTCAAAGAGAATGATTTCAATTTGAACATCCCTCGCTACGTAGATACCTTTGAGGAAGAAGCACCTGTTGATATGGCTACAATAGGCTCAACAATTCAAGACATCCGAAAAGAAAAAGCAGAACTAGAATCTAGCCTATATGACATGATTTCTTCACTACAATTTGATGAAGAAAACGTAGAATGGATTAAGGGAGCATTAGAGGTGTTTCATCGTGAGAAATAAACATACACCAGAAATTCGATTTGTGGAATTTACTGAAGAATGGAAGCATCGTAAGTTGGGAGACCTAATTAAAATATCTTCTGCGGCTCGAGTTCACAAAAATGAGTGGACAACATCTGGTGTTCGTTTTTTCAGATCAAGTGATGTCGTGTCTAACTTTTATGGAAAGAAAAATACACTAGCATTTATTTCATATAGTTTATACAACGAGCTTTCTAAAAAATCTGGTCTTGTGCAACCCGGAGATATATTAGTAACAGGTGGAGGAACTATAGGAATTCCTTACCTCGTAGTAGATACAGAACCATTATATTTTAAAGATGCTGATTTGATCTGGCTTAAAAGTGCAAATAAAATTGATGGATATTTTCTATACTCTTATTTTGTGACGACTCAATTACGTAAATATATTTCAAGTATTACACATATTGGAACAATCTCTCATTATACTATTGAACAAGCCAAAGACACTCCAATAATATTACCTGAACCAGTAGAACAAACCCTAATAGGAAGCTTTTTCAAAAAAATAGATGACACTATCTTTCTTCATCAGCAAGAACTAACGACCCTCATACAAACAAAACTGGGGTTCTTGCAAAAAATGTTCCCAAAAGAAGGGGAGTCCGTGCCGGAAGTTCGTTTCCCAGGATTTACGGGAGAATGGGAAGAGCGTAAGTTTTTTGATAACATAAAAAATATTATAGATTTTAGAGGTAGAACTCCAAAAAAACTCGGGTTTGAATGGAGTGAAAGTGGTTATTTGGCTCTATCTGCTTTGAATGTAAAAAATGGGTACATAGATCCATCTGCTGATGCTCATTATGGTGATGAAGAATTATATCAAAAATGGATGGGGGGACGGGAATTAAAACAAGGACAGGTACTATTTACGACAGAAGCACCCATGGGAAATGTAGCTCAAGTACCTGATAATAAGGGATATATTCTTAGCCAAAGAACCATAGCATTTGATGTCGATGAGAACAAAATAACTAATAACTTTCTTAGAGTATTGCTTTGTTCTCCTAAAGTGTTTAATGAATTATCATCACTATCAAGTGGAGGTACTGCTAAAGGTGTCAGTCAAAAATCGCTCTCGCAGTTAAAAGTACAAGTCCCTAAATCATTAGAAGAACAAATCAAAATCGGAAACTTCTTTGAAAAAATGGAAGAAACTATCACTCTTCATCAACGTGAATTAGATGCACTGAAAGAAACGAAAAAAGCTTTCTTACAAAAGTTGTTTGCCTAATTGAATAGAAAAAAGGGGAGAAACATGACAAAGATAAAGCATAACGATGAAGCCGAAGTGGAACGCCGCCTGATTGATGTGTTAGGGGAAGGGTATAATCAGTGGAATTATCGTCCCGATCTAAAATCAGAAGAAGACCTATGGAAAAACTTGCGTAAAATAATCACTCAAAATAACTTATCAGAAGTTGGAGAATATCCTATTACTGATAAAGAATTTGACAAGATTAAAACAGAATTATTATCGAAAATACAGACACCCTTTGATGCTGCTAGGTGGCTCAAAGGGGAAAATGGAATTGCTCGTATTACAATTGAGCGTGAAGATGTTTCACTGGGTTCAATGTCGTTGGTGTTGTATTCCAACCAAGATATTGGTGGCGGTATCTCTACTTATGAAGTCGTTCATCAGATTGCGAAACAAAAGGCAAGCGTTGATGGTCGTGACCGCAGATTTGACGTGACTCTTCTAATCAATGGATTACCAATTGTTCAGATTGAATTGAAACAGGTCAGTGCCAAAGACGGTGTATTTCAAGCGTATAATCAAATTAAGAAATACGCGGAAGAAGGGATATTTAGAAATAATATTTTTTCTACACTCCAATTATTTGTCATTTCCAACGAGCAAACGACTCGCTATTTTGCCAATGCGATGCCAAAAAACATGCATAAGAAATTGGTCTTTAGCTGGCGAACAAAAGACAATCGAAAAGTAGAAAATCTCTATGAATTTGTGAAGCAAGTCTTAAATATTCCAGATGCACATCGCTTGATATCCGATTATACCATTGTGAGTGAGGAACAAGACGAAAAAGTATTAATGGTGTTACATCCTTATCAAATTCATGCCATTGAAGCCTTGTTTACATCTGCCATGAAACATGAATCCGGATATGTTTGGCATGCGACGGGTTCAGGAAAAACGTTGACAAGTTTTGTTTCTACGAAGTTATTAGCTCGCAAACCAGGTGTGGATCGCACAATTATGCTCATTGACCGAAAAGACCTGGACAATCAGACTACCACAGAATTCACCAAATTTGCTTCCGAGTTTAATACCGGAATTTCTTCAGGTAATGCCAAATCTAATAGCTTGATTGTTGGTACTGGAAGTGCGAAAGAATTAAGTAATACTCTACTGTCTGATGTAAATTCCAATACAGTGATTATTACTACTCGTCAAAAATTAGAATCTGCCTTGCGCTTTGCCCAAAAACAAGAAGAAAAAGGCACCCAACGCTTTAAAAAACTACTGGGACAACATATAGTGTTTGTCGTAGATGAATGCCATCGAGCGTTAAGTGCAGGAGGGATGGATGAGATTAAGAAGTTCTTTCCAAAATCTACATGGTTTGGGTTTACAGGTACGCCGATCTTTGATGTAAATAAAAAACAAGCGAAAGGCCAATTAGCTCGGACTACTCATGATCAATATGGCGAAGTCTTACATACTTATACAATTAAGAATGCGTTAGATGATGGGGCTGTTTTAGGATTCCAAGTAGAGCATGAAGATACGATTGAAACAACATCATTAATAAATAGTATTTTTAAACAACTGCGTCAAAATGAAAAATATGCTCATTTTAGTGACGATGAAATTAATGAGATGATCGATCAAATGGATGGAATAGAAAAGGAAGCGTATCTTGAACCATCTACTTTCGAACGTGATAAACATATTCAAAAAGTCATTCATAAAATTTTCCGACCCGATAACGCCTATACCAAATTTGATTTCCAAAATGGCGGCCCACAAAAGTCTGCCATTTTAACAACAAGTTCCATTGATATGGCGAAACGCTATTATCACGCAATCAAGAAAATGACCAAGGATCCAGAATGGTTGACGAAAGAATTTGTTGGACAACCGATACGAACAGGGCGTACGATTGAAGATTCAGACTTCCCTCGGGTTGCCATCACCTATTCGATACAAGAAAACGAAGATGATTCGAAACAAATTCAAGATGAAATGAAAGAAATTATCAAAGACTATAACGATTATTATCATACTGCCTGGTCGATAGAAGATATTGAACGATATAATGGAGACATCAACAATCGTTTAGCTTGTAAAAAAGCAGAATTTAAAAAAATTGGGAAACAAATTGACCTTGTTATTGTCGTAGATCGCTTATTGACTGGATTTGATGCACCAACGATTCAAACGTTATTTGTGGATCGAAATTTAAGTTATGCCAATTTGATTCAAGCCTTTTCTAGAACTAATCGTACTTATCCAGGAAAGGCAAAGGGATTGATTGTGACATTTCGAAAACCGTCAACAATGGAACAAAATGTAAATGATGCGACGAAGTTATATTCTCAAGAACAAGAGGAATCCCCCCTTGTTTATCCAACTTATGATAAATCGAAAAAGCGCTTCAAAAAGGCTCACAAAACATTGAAAACATTAGTGCCGAATCCAACCGAAATTAACGAGCACTCTCCGCTTGAAAATAGGATTGAATTTGTGAAAGCTTTCCAAGAGTTGAATAATGCCTACGAAGCTTTAATTACGTATGATGAATACAACGATGAAATGGAGAAGTCAAAAGTACTTCAAGACCAGGTGAAGACCTTAGAAGAATATATTGGCGTGTACAATACAGTTAAGGGATCGCTAGTTGATGAAGGGAGCAGTGATGAACCAGGACCAGATTTTTCAGACATTGAATTCTATGGAGAAAATGCTATTAAGATCTATGATATTGACTCAACCTATATTGATCGACTATTAGGAACATACTCAGCCCATAATCAGAGCATCCGTGACGAGATCGAAAAAGCACTCCAAAAACTGAAAAAATCAGAAATTGTTAAAGAAGTATATCGTACGATTTTAAATGCTTTTGATACCAAAGAAATAGATTCGGAGGAAGATATACTTGTAGTGAAACGACGTTTCTTCACTGATTCCTATGATAAAGCGATTGAAGAATTTACGAATACTTGGTTTGTGGAAGAACGGGAGCTGCATTCATCTGCTATTCAATATGTGATTGGAACAGAGCCTATTCCGAATATCGGGGGAATTATTAACAGCAAGCAATTTGATAAGTATAAAGCCGTGCATCCAGATTCAAAACCGTTGAAATATGGACCAGAAATGAAGCGTCAGTGGAGAAAGACATTAGATGAAGTCATTGTACCTTTGAATGACGAGTTGAGATAAAATCGTTTTGAAATTTGATGATATACGGTATTTCTAGCAAATGATTTACGTTTTCTTCAACAATTTAAGCGTGTGTAATAGATACTCTACAAAAGAGAGCTTTGTTGTCCATAACATGTAGAAAATGATCAAACTTTTTTATAAAAATTAAGTAGTCACCTCAAATATAGAATCCATTTTGGATCAATCTTTTTTTCAAAATGGATTCTTTTTGTTTACCATAAAATATAGATTTGGGAGGTGTTAATGATCAATTTTTATTTTAAACTTACATCTTAATGATAACTACTTTTCTAGCCATCGTAGCCATCCCCGGTATCTGTGAATATGCCTCTTCTCTAAATTTCGATTTCCATAGGTACTATTAAATATTCTATTTACTTTTATTTCCTTGGTTATTACACCTATATATGTTAATTAAATTCTGTGAAATTCTAAATATTTGAAATACAATAGAAAATGTTGTTAAAAAAGAAGAGGGTAAATATTTAGCTTAAACAGTGAAGGGCAATGAAATTATGTAAACCTTAGGAGGAATCACACAATGATGAGAAAAACAATCGCAATTTTAAGTATTTATTTATTATTATTCCCAACAGTAGTAATAGCTAATGAAATTCAAGTGACTAACTTTCCATTGACTCATGAGGATGTTAAAAAATCATTGATTGGCGCAGGTACCTATCACACCGTAGGTTTGAAAAGTAATGGAAGTGTGATGGCTGTAGGTAGAGATAATTATGGTCAAGTTTCAGGTGTATTAAGTTGGACAGATATCATAGAAGTGAGTGCAGGGGGTTATCATACTGTAGGTCTAAAGAGCGATGGAAGTGTGGTGGCTGTAGGTATTGATTCTGATGGTCAAACAAATGTATCAGATTGGACAGATATCGTACAAGTGGGTGCGGGTCACAATCATACGGTAGGTCTAAAAAGTGATGGAAGTGTGGTAGCCGTAGGTAGAAATGGATATGGTGAAACAAATGTATCGGATTGGACAGATATCATACAAGTGAGTGCAAATCATAACCGTACAGCTGGATTAAAAAGTGATGGAAGTGTAGTGCATGTAGGGGAAGGTCAGGCTCATAGTGAAAATGTGTCGGATTGGACAGATATCGTACAAGTGAGTGCAGCAGGACAACATACGGTAGGCTTAAAAAGTGATGGAAGTGTCGTAGCCGTAGGTAGTGATTATTATGGTCAAATATCAGGTTTATCGGATTGGACAGATATCGTACAAGTGAGTGCTGGACCAAGATATACGTTGGGTCTAAAAAGCGATGGAAGTGTAGTGGCAATAGGTGAGATTGATCAAGCCACCGTATTGAGTTGGGAAAATATCGTACAGGTGAGTGCAGGAACGTTTTTTCATTCAGTAGCGCTAAAAGGTGATGGAAGTATGGTGGGTGTAGGTAGTGATAGTTTTGGTCAAATCTCAGGCGTATCGGATTGGACAGATATTGCAGTACCAATACCTAACCAGCCAGTTCATGTAATAGCTTCATCTGATGATTCACAAATCTCTATTTCATGGAATAAAGTTTTTGGGTCGGAAAGCTACATAATTAAACGTTCTACAAGTCCAGGAGGTCCTTATGACATTGTAGGTGAAACTAGCTCCACAAGCTTTATAGATATAAATCCAATGGATGGAACTAGGTATTATTATGTCATATGTGCAGTCAACGGTGTAGGAGTTGAAGGTGATCCTTCCAATGAAGTCTCTTCACAGCTTAATTCAGCTCCAATTTCTATTTCACCAGGCTATGTGGATAGTGAACAGATAGTAAGAGGTTCATTCATAGATTTAAATTGGGAAACACTACGTCATCAAAGTGCTTTTCAAGTCCAAATTATGAATGAATTAGATGAAATTATGTATGATTCGGATTGGATTCAAACTGAAAACGTATCGTATACCGTACCTGAAGGGGTATTACAAAGAAATCAGGTTTATTCTTGGAAAGTACGTATTCAAGATGAATTTGGTGTGATTTCACCTTATTCCGATGTTAAATATATTAAACTAAATAATTTACCAACACTATCTATTACTTCACATATTGATGGTCAACAAGCCTTAGAAAATAGTCAAATTTTCACTTGGAATTACAGTGATGAGAATTCACAAATACAGACAACTTACGAAGTGTTAGGTTCACAAGATAATTGGGAAACATGGTCATATAATTCGGGAGTCATAACATCATCGGTTACTACTCATACAACTCCAATGCTAGCAGGTGGAGAGTGGGATTTTGCTATAAGAGTATTCGATGGTATGGAGTGGTCGGAATTAATACATCTTAACAATCTTCAAATACCAGGTACTTATGAGCCAAATGAAGATTTTAATTCTGCATTCCCTATTATCTATCAAAGTTCATATAGTACAACAATTAATTCAGATGTGGATGTAGATTTTTACAAATATATTCCACAAAAAACTGGGATTGACTATGTTTCTTTAATTGTTCCACAAAATACAAACTATGATGTATACATTTATGATGCCGATATGAACTATATGACTGCAGGTAATGAAGAAGTGTACTACTTCGTAGAAAGTAATCAAACCTACTATATTAAAATTATCAGTACAGATGGTAGTTTTTCAGAGGAAGCCTATTCTTTTACAGTTAGCCCTCTGCAAATAAACATCCAAACACAATATCAATATGATGAGAATGGAAATCTAGTTAATAAACAAACAACGATTGAAAATTAATGTTAACGGAATAAAACTTTTATTTTACTAATAAGGAGAAGTACAAAATGATAAAAAGACAGAAAAAATGGCTTTATCTTAGCTTAATATTCATAATATGTTTTACTATTTTCCCAAATTCTAATATAAATACGAATGCTAACGAGACAGATGGATGGATAGAAGTAGATAGTATGAATTATCCCAGATCATCATTCCAAAGTGAAGTGATTGATGGGAAAATATATGTGATGGGTGGGTATAACAAACATTCAGATATAGTAACAAATAGAGTAGAAGTATATAATCCTGATACAAATACTTGGACATACATAGAAAATATGAATGTTGCTAGACATTCTTTTAATAGTGAAGTGATTGATGGGAAAATATATGTGATGGGTGGACAAGGAGTATATAGCACGGATGTACTAGATAGTGTTGAAATGTATGATCCATCAACAAATACTTGGACTCAATTAACAAGTATGAATGATACAAGAACTAAGTTTCAAACAGAAGTAATTGATGGGAAAATCTATGCATTGGGTGGAGTAGATGATGATGGAAATGTTTTAGGGACTGTAGAAGTATATGATTCTTTAATAAATGTTTGGGATTATAAAGCAAGCCTTTATAATCCAAGAGAACGATTCCAAAGTGAAGTTGTGAATGGGACATTAATTGTGATTGGTGGTTATAGGACAGATCAAGTAGAAATGTATAGTTTTTCAAGAGATGAATGGGATTTCGTAAGAGATCTAAAACATAAAAAATATGACTTTCAAAGTGAAATAATAGATAATAAATTGTACGTTATAGGTGGAAATGGTGATTTCACATCAGAAAATGTAGAATATTGGGATTTATCATATTCATCTCCAGTTTGGGTTCTGGCCTCTAGTATGGAATCGGATAATAGACAATACTTCCAAAGTGAAATCGTGAATCATAATATTTATGTTATTGGTGGAAGTGATCACCGTTTTCTTGATTCTGTAAAAATATTTGATCCGGATACGGATGTTTGGCAAAAAGGTCCGAGTTTAAATGTGGATAGGCACGGACATCAATCTCAAGTTGTAGATGGTTCAATCTATGTGATGGGTGGGTACAATGTTGATAAAAAAACATTAACAAGTGTTGAAAAATATACTGTATTACCCAATACTCCCAAAAATTTAATGTCTTTTACAGAAGATTTGAAAGTACAACTTGCATGGAATATGGTAGGTAACGCGGATGAATATGTAGTGAAGAGATCAGAAACATTAGGGGGTCCCTATGAAATTATAGCAGACAATGTCGAGGAAACTTCATTTACAGATAGTAGTGTAGGGGTCGGCATCACTTATTATTATGTCGTTGCATCTAAAACCGAAAGCGGTGAAAGCGGTCATACCAATGAAGTCTCTTCACAGGTTAATTCCGCACCGATTTCTATTTCACCAGGATATGTTGATAGTGAAGAGCTAGTAGAAGGTGCACTTATAGATTTAAATTGGGAAACACTACGTCATCAAAGTGCTTTTCAAGTCCAAATTATGAATGAGTTAGACGAAATTGTGTATGACTCGGATTGGATACAGGCAGAAAACGTATGGTATACCATACCTGAAGAAGTCTTACAGAGAAATCAGGTGTATTCTTGGAAGGTTCGTGCTCAGGATGAATTTGATGGGATTTCACCTTATTCGGAAGAAAGATTGATTAAAATAAACAGTTTGCCAGAGCTAACTATAACTTCTCATACTGATGAACAACAAGAGGATCAAAATAATGTAGCGTTTACCTGGGATTACAGTGATTTAGATCCACAAGAACAAGTGGGTTATCAAGTGATCGGTTCACAAGATAACTGGGAAACATGGTCATATAACTCAGGAGATATTTCATCAGCAAGTATGACTCATACCACTACCTATTTAGTAGGAGGAGAATGGGATTTTGCCATCAAAGTATTTGATGGAATGGAATGGTCAGAGTGGAGATATATCAATAATATACATTTACCTACGACCTATGAACCCAATGACGATGTAGCAACAGCATTTCCAATCTCTTATCAAAGTACATATAGTACGATGATAAGTTCTGCCTTGGATGTGGATTTCTATTCTTTTGAATCAGACCAAACAGGGATTCATTACGTCTCACTTATAGAACCTAGTGATGTCAATTATGAACTGTATATTTACAACAGTGATATGGAATTAGTTGAAGAATTAACCACATTTAATGAGGAATACTTTTTAACAGAAAGTGGACAAACTTACTATTTAAAAGTCATTAGTTCAGATGGTAGTTTTTCAGAAGAACCATACTCATTTACTGTATATCCATTGGAGTTAAATATTGAAACACAATACCAATATGATGACAATGGAAATTTAACAAATAAGCAAAAAACGATTAAAAATTAACCTTAATAATAAAATTATCTTTAAAAAAGGAGAAGGATATAGTGATGAAAAAGCAGAAAAAATGGATACAATTTGGGTTAATATTGATCATGTTTTTTACGATTATTCCATTACCTAGCATACAAACATATACTGAAGCAAATGAAACAGAAGTATGGACAGAAGTAAGTAGTATGAATCATAAAAGAACTAGTTTTCAAAGTGAAATGGTTGATGGGAAGATTTATGTAATGGGCGGTTATAATTTAGATGATGGAATAAGGTATTCTAGTAGTGAATTCTATGATCCGTTAACAAATACATGGATAGAATCAAGCAATATGAATCAGTCTAGGTCAAACTTTACAAGTGAAGTGATAGATAGGAAAATTTATGTTATGGGTGGTCATATAAGTGCTGATTTGAGAAACTTTACTAAAACAAATTCGGTTGAAGTGTATGATCCCTTAAGTAATATCTGGACACAACTTAGTAATATGAAAGATGAAAGAACGGGCTCTAAAACTGAAGTAATAGATGGGAAGATATATGTATTAGGTGGAGATAGTGATGGGAACAGCGCTGAAGTGTATGATCCATTAACGAATATATGGTCAGAAATGAGTAATATGAATTTAAACGTAATTTATACGAGTCACGTGATCGACGGGAAAATTTATGTTTTAGGATATGATAATTCTAATGCTGAGCCCATTACAACACTTGAAGTATATAATCCAAGGACTGATACATGGACTTCACTTAGAGATTTGAATGAAACCAGAGGATGGTTTCAAAGTGAAGTGATAGATGGAAAAATTTATGTAATGGGAGGGTATTTAAATGAGCATTCAGCTAGTGATTCTTTAAATAGTGTAGAAGTTTATGATCCATTGACGAATACCTGGACAGAGTTAAGTATTATGAATTTTAGAAGGTCATCTTTCCAAAGTCAAACGATAAACGGGAAAATTTTTGTGATGGGAGGCATCGATTATAATTCAGGTTCATATTTAAATGATGTAGAAATGTATAACCCTGCAACAAATACTTGGATAGAAATGCCTAGTTTAATTTTTGATAGATATATATCTCAGAGTCATACTTTAAACGGATCCATCTATATAATCGGAGGGAGAGATTTTGAAGATAGTGTGGAAAAAATCGATATCTTACCTCATACTCCTCAAAACGTGAATGCACAAATGAATAATGCACAAATTCAATTGACATGGGAAGAAGTTAATAATGCCGATGAGTATATGGTTAAAAGATCAAATATCAAGGGTGGACCCTATGAAATCATTGCTGACAATGTAGTAGAAAATTCATATGTAGATCAAAATGTAGAAATAGGTACTACATATTTTTATATTATATCTGCTGTTAACCAAATAGGTGAGGGTGAAAATTCAAATGAAGTAACCGTTCTTAATTATGTGCCGAATACTATTTCACCAGGCTTTATAAATGAAGAAGAGTTAGTAGAGGGTACATCTTTAACATTTAATTGGCACCTAATGGATACACAGAATGCATTCCAAATACAAATAGATAATCCTTCAAATGAAGTGTTTTATACTTCAGAGTGGATAAATACAAAGAACTCTTCTTATTCTGCCCCTGGAAATGTTTTGGAAAGAGGGAATGTTTATGGATGGAAAGTACGAATCGAGGATGAGTCTAGTGGGATTTCACCATATTCAGAACCTCGATATATAAAAATAAATAATTTACCAGAACTAACGATTACTTCTCATAGTGATAATGAACAAGTTTCAAATAACAGTGTAAGTTTGGCTTGGAACTACAGTGATTTAGATAATCAAGAACAATTAGCATATCAAGTCATTGGTTCCCAAGATAACTGGGAAACCTGGTCATATAATAGCAGTGAGATAGCTTCTTTAGATAAAACGTATACTACTCCATCATTGGGGAATGGAGAATGGGACTTTGGTATACGAGTGAATGATGGATTAGAATGGTCTGACTGGATTTATTTAAGTAATATACAATTACCTAGTTCTTATGAGCCTAACGACGACTTTACTACAGCGTTTCCTTTTACTTATTCTAGTACGTACAGTACAACCATTTCTTCAGATTCAGATGTGGATTTTTATCAATATACAGCATCACAAACGGGTCTTGATGAATTAACACTTCAATCCACAATAGATAATCATTACGAAGTACATATCTTTGATGGAAATCAAAACTTAATTGGGACAGGTGCTAGTTTAGCTGGTAAAGTCTACTATCTTGTTGAGGGTGGACAAGCCTACTATATAAAAATATTTAGTAGAGATGGTATTTTTTCAGAGGAGCCCTATTCCTTTACAGTAAATCCTTTGGAGTTAAACATTGAAACACAATACCAATATGATGAAAATGGGAATTTGACCAATAAGCAAACTACCATTCAAAACTAGGAGGGGAGCTTAATATTAACCCTATTAGTCACTAGTTTAACCTACAGGCCTTTTCTCCAATTATTATGCGGAGAATGACAAGGCGAAATCGATAAATGCTTTAAATAGAATGGTTAATACAGGTTTAAATAGAGAGGAGTATATTTAATCAGCTTACAGATAGGAATTAGTAAAAAAACATCAATTTTGGGAGGAATCATTTTGATTATAAAAAAAGCAGTAGTTATATTGTGCATATTTTTATTAGTATTTCCATCTTCTCTAACATTTGCAAACGAGAATAATCAAAAGGAAATTACACACTCGTACATTGTTGGATTAAATGAAGACGTTGTAGAGGAAGATTTTATTGAGAAGAAGTTAAAAGATAAGAAAATTAAGAAAATAAAAACGAAGAAAAATAATTTAATTGTCACAGACTTAAATTTAACCGAATATGCAGAAATTGTATTTGATGATGAAGTTTTATTTGTGGAAGAAAATGCGGTAGTCCAAATGACATTAATCAATAAAGTAAACAAAAAAGAACTTAATAATAGTGAACAAATTATGCCATGGGGATTAGTATCCATTGGGGCTGAAACTGCTCTTGAAAATGGTGATGATGGCAAAAATATAAATATTGCTGTCCTGGATACTGGAATATCTGAACATCCAGATTTAGAGATTAAAGGTGGAATCTCTTTTGTTGAAGATACAGATGCTTATCAAGATGATAACGGGCATGGTACGCATGTAGCTGGAACGATTGCAGCGTTAAACAATGAGTTTGGAGTTGTAGGGATCGCTCCTGCATCAAATATTTATGCCGTAAAAGTTTTAGATAATGAAGGTAATGGATCATACGCACAAGTGATTGAAGGTATTCAGTGGGCCATGGATAACAAGATGGATATTATCTCTATGAGTTTTGGAGGAGAAATTTATAGTCAAGCTCTTCACGAAGCCATTCAGGAGGCTACGGATGCAGGTATTTTAGTGATTGCAGCAGGGGGGAACTTAGGATTAGGAGAAGAAACCTTAATATTTCCAGCAGGATTCCCAGAAAGTATATCAGTTGGTGCTGTAGATGAAAATTTAGAAAGAGCAGAATACTCTAGTACTGGTTCCGAATTAGATTTAGTGGCTCCTGGAACATCTATTTTAAGTACTTTAAATGATGATACATATGGTGAAATGTCTGGGACATCTATGGCTGTGCCGCATGTAACAGGTGTAGCAGCAGTAGTATGGGCTAATCATAAAAAGCTGACTTCAGAAGATGTTATGAATCAATTATTTACATCAGCTGTATCTTTAGGTGATACCAATGAATATGGTCATGGATTAGTAACAATACAAGAAGATTTCCAAGATAGACAAGAATCCAATGAGATAGATGATGAAATTATTGAAGAAGAACCATTGAATGATGTAGAAGAACAAGAAAACTTATTAAATGATTTAGAAGAAACAGAAACACTAAATTTGAATCAAATGAATAGTTCTGCTGTTACTTTAACTCATAATGAGATGAAAAACAACAACATTAGTGGGTGGAATCATACGGTAGGTTTAAAAAGCGATGGTAGTGTAGTAGCTGTTGGACGGAATGATTTTGGCCAATTAGGAGTTGGTGATTGGAGAAACATCGTGGAAGTGTCAGCAGGACAAAAGCATACAGTAGGATTAAAAATGGATGGAAATGTAGTGGCTGTTGGAGATGATAATTCAGGTCAGTTAGGGATCGAGGGTTGGACAGATATAGTTGAGGTGTCAACAGGAATTTATAATACTTTAGGCATAAAAAGTGATGGGAGTGTAGTAGCTGTTGGATGGAATAATGTTGGACAGTTGGAGGTTGAGAGCTGGACAGATATCGTAGAAGTGTCAGCAGGATATTCTCATACGGTAGGTTTAAAAAATGATGGGAGTGTAGTAGCAGTAGGATACAATAGTGATGGTCAATTAGAAATTGAAAGCTGGACAGATATAGTAGAAGTGTCAGCAAGAGGATTCCATACGGTAGGCTTAAAAAGCGATGGAAGTGTAGTAGCCGTAGGACGTGATGATTACGGTCAATTAGGAGTTGATGGTTGGACAGATATAATTGAAGTGTCAACAGGGTATTATCATACGCTAGGTGTGAGAAGTGATGGAAGTGTAGTGGCCGTAGGACGTGATGATTACGGTCAATTAGGAGTTGATGGTTGGACAGATATTGTAGAAGTGACCGGAGGAATTTATTATACAGTAGGCTTAAAAAGTGATGGAAGTATAGTGGCCGTAGGACGTGATAATTATGGTCAGTTAGGAGTTGATGGCTGGACAGACATAAAAACTCCCTCAATAAACGGGGTGGATAATACGCCTGATACTGCTCCAGAAATCATTTTCTCTTCTATTTCTTCTAGTGATGGAGGGGACTTAGCAGGTGAAGGTAGTACGGTAGAATTAACTATTGGATTAAATGAGGGAATTGTGAAGGATCCATATATCACTATCTTGGGGAAACCTACCAATATATCATATACTCGACATAGTCTAGTTGCCTCAGTCACAGTAACCAAAGATGATCCAATTGGAGAAATTGAATTTTCCATACAAGGTTTAGAAGATTACTCTGGCAATATTTCAGAACCAATCACTTTTACTACAGCTATGGATGGGACTAAAGTTACCAGAGTAATAGATACTGATTTAATCTTAATGACAGAACCTTTAGGATATAGCGAAGATTTCATATTGGAAAAAGCACAAGAAGTATTAATTCCTCTTTTACAAGAAAGAGACATAAGATTGGGTTTATCAGTAGACACTTTAGGAGGGTTTGTGCAAAATCCAGTTAGTGCATCGACTACCGTAACGAATGATTACTATACTACCAGTGGAGATCAGGGAACATATGGAGTTTCTATAGGGTTTAAGGCGATCCCTGCTATTAACACAATTATGTTAGATCATATGGATTTGACAGAAAAAGTTACTGGATTTAATTTATCCACGAATAAATTAACAATGGAAGTTAATGCAATAGACAGTGAAGGTAATATTGTTCCCTTATATACTGAAATAGTTTGTGATGCAAATAATGATAACTTAGAAGATGATAGATATAAGTGTTCTGATAATAAGTATATAAAATTCACACAAACTCAGTATAGTAGATGGGGAGATATGATAGTATACGATAATCCAGATGAACTACGATTATATTCTATAGGTTTTATAGCAGAAGCTTATGATTCTAGAGAACTCACGAATCAAGAAACTGATAATTTTATAAGTGATGAGTATATATATGAATATATATTTGATCAAGAAGATATGAGTTATAAAGAATCAATCCAAAACAACCTTTCAGTTGATGTGATGACAGATGATATAAATTATTATTACACAATTGGAGGTGAACGAAGTAGTATAAGTATTAGTGGTAGAGCTAGTTTTACATTAATTCCGGAAGGGAATTTAATCTATCAACCTTTTGTTTCTTATTATAAAGAAGGTTCTCATCTTGAATATATGATGCCTTATTATAGGATAAATGGTCTTAATGTAAGAGTACATACCCAAGATAGCAATAATAACGAAGCTAGATATACTAAAAAAATAGCTGCTAGCGGTGGAGGTAGTGTAGACCAAGTTATATCATATGTAAATATAGAGGATGATTTAACAGTAGAAAGTATCAGTCCTTATATTGATGGTAAACGCTGTGAAACTATAGTATTTTCAGAGGCTGAAGAGTGTAATAATAAAACAAATCTGTATAATGAGGCGACGGGTGTCCGTATGCAAGACGATGATGCAATTTATAAAGGTGCTCCAGATTTAAAGTATCTTGATTACGAAATGAATCTAAATAATGTCGAAGGAAGTTTCTATGGATTAATTCTAAATAATAATGTGAATACATCTTTTATGATGGAAGGAATGGATTCAGCAAACTTCGATTTTATTGGTATAGGAAATGAAGGGAATAAATCTAGTATTCAATCATTAATAGATTATAATAACGGAATTGGAACGTATATAGATAATTCAGATATGGATGCTGTTATGAGAAACTTAGCCGATTATATCATTGAAAAACATTATGGTATTAACCAGCCTATGAATCTACAGGCATTGGCTAGTGACTCAAAAGTTGACCTTACATGGGATATTGTAGAAACCGCAGAGAGTTATAATGTTAAACGATCATCTACACTAGAAGGACCTTATGAAGCCATAGCTGATAATATACTGAGTCCTTATTTTAGTGATACAACAGTTGTAAATGGTAACAGTTATTATTACGTTGTAACATCAATAAGTAATATTGGAGAAAGTCCAAATTCTAATAGTGTACATGTAATATTAAATAATTTACCTACATTAAACATTACTTCTCATAGTGATGGACAACAATTAACAGAAAATATAATTACTTTTCAATGGGATTATAGCGATATAGATACGGAAACACAATTAGCATATCAAGTAATCGGTTCACAAGATAACTGGGAAACATGGGTCTATTTTTCTGAAACGATATCTTCACCCCTTACAACTCACACTACTCCACAATTGGCAGGGGGAGAATGGGATTTCGGGATTCAAGTATATGATGGAACAGATTGGTCTGGATGGAGTTATGTCAACGATCTTCTATTACCTATTTCTTATGAACCCAACGATGATGTAACTACAGCATATCCGATTGCTTATCATAGCTTTTTTAGTTCTACTATAAGTTCAGAAAATGATTCGGATTTCTATAAGTACATTCCAAGTGGAACTGGTGTGGATACTATTTCATTTCAATCACCTGAAAATGCTAAATATAATCTGTATGTTTATGATATAAATATGAATTTACTGAATGGAATATTAGCTAGTGAACTTTATTATTTAGTAGAAAGTGGACAAACTTACTATATAAAAGTTTTTAGTGCAGATGGTAGTTTTTCAGAGGAACCATATTCCTTTACAGTAAGTCCTTTAGAGTTAAACATCGAAACACAGTACCAATATGATGAAAATGGAAACCTAACAAATAAACAGACTACTATTCAAAACTAGGGGTGAAATTAGATGAAAAAGAAATTATTCAAATCTATTATTATAACGTTAATATTAACTTTATTGGTTACTAGTTTTAATATACAAGCTTTATCTCCAACCGTTTATGCAAAGAATGATAAGGCAAAATCGATTGAGGTGAAAAAGCCTTTAAAGTCGGCAAAAGAGGATAAAAAGAATCTTGAAAAACGTTTTGATGTGACTCAAGAGTTTATTCAAAGTGAGTTAAATAAAGGATATACACTAAAGGACATTGAAGAAGCGTTAAAATATCAAGAGAAAAACGATAAAACATATCTTCAGAGCATGAAAAAGCTGAAACCTAAGTTTATTAACCCATCTAAAAATGCTCAAAGTATCATTCGTAATGAGCTTCCTATTCAAGAAGATGAGAAAGATAAAAAGAACAAAGAAGATAAAAAAGATAAGGATGATAAAAAGAAAAATGAGGTTTCTATTCTAGCAGAAGACGTTCCTGTTGAACCTGATGAAGAAACCTTAAATAATGTCAATTTACAAACGAATGAAGCTCCTTATTCTATTAATTTAAAACATGAAACGGTATCTACCTTATCTGGTAGTTTATCCATCCAAGAAACAGACTTCATTTTACCTGGCAGAAATGGATTATCTTTCGCTCTATCTAGAACATATAACAGTGGTTCATCCCAGTTTTATAAACTATCTACCTCAACAGGTCAGGGTACGTATGAAGATGAAATATTTCCGATTGGTAAGGGATGGAGTTGGGATTTATCCTACATTGAAGAGATTAATAACAAAAAATATCTAAAACTAGCAGGTGGAGGAAGTTATGAAATTACTGGGAGTAGTTCTTCAGGGTATCAGTTAAAAGGGTATCCATTTGGTGATCTTACAATTGAATCAGATAGTTCTGTCACTGTAGATGGAGTTACATCTCGTTATGTACTGAAATCCATCTCTGGTATAAAACAATATTTTGATAGTAGTGGTAAACTGATTCAAATTCAAGATGCGTATTTAAACATCATTGATTTTACGTATAACGATTCTGTACTGAGCACAATTACCGATGCGATTGGCAATACGATTACTATAACCAATACATCATCACAAGTGGTGATCCAATATGGAGAAAAAACAGTAACATATAAAAAAATAAATGAGGGTAGTGTAACACTCTTAAGCCAAGTCATCGATCCATTAGGTAGAGTAACGACTTATGATTACGATTTAAAGTCTGCAGAATATAGCTTAACAAGTACAACACCTTCAAAAAGCAATCCGTATGCTCTACTCACGGGAGTGACACATCCAACAGGATCTAAAAGCATTTATAAGTATGGTAGTCTTGTAAAGAGATATCTTTCTAATAGTTCCGTAAATGAAGCTTATCGAGTGAGTTCAAGAGAGGAAGCCATATTTTATGAGAATGGAACACAAGAAAGTAAAAATATTCAAAACTTCTCTTATGATGGGGACCTTAGCAGTTCGTATGATCAAGATATCATATTCTCAACCACGTTGAGTACTGGTCTAAAATCAACGACTTTTCATTATAAGAAAGATTACATTGATTCCAACACACCTGCGGATTATTACAACACAGAAGTGATCACAGAAGCAGGAGATTTAAAAGAAACAACGACGTATACCTACGATGAAGAGCGCCAGTTATCATGGCTTCCAGTTGAAACAAGTAGTCAAATGACAAATTTAGTAGATAGCACAACATCAGAAATGGTAAACACATCAACTGAATATGATGATTACGGAAATGTAATTAGCTCTACCAATTCATCTGGTATAACAACGACCTATAATTATGAAGATGAATCGAAGTTACTAAAAAACATCTATCAACCTATCAATAATGAAATAGTCCTTTTTACTGTATTTGAACATAATGAACAGGGTAGCATCACGCAAATGCAAGTCTATGAAAATGATAATATGGGAGAATTGCTGCAACAAAAAAATTATGAAAACTATGATTCATATGGTAATGTGACTCAAACACGGATTAAAAATGGGGAAAAAGATATCCTTTCACAAACGCTATACAGTGAAGAATTTCAATTTGCATATCCAACTTTGAAATCAATGGACGTCACAGATATCGATGGGATAGTATCTACGATTTCTACTGAAGCATCATATGACTTAACATCTGGACAAACAATGCAATATGTGGATGGAAATGGAAACATGAGCTCATATGAATATGATGCACTGGGTAGAGTGATAAAAGCGATCCATCCAGATGGAAGCCATGTTCAAATAGACTTTGATGATATAGACAATGCCATTGTGAAAACAGATGAAGAAGGAATCCAAACCGTTACAAAATTTAACCCATTAGGTTGGATGACAGAAATAGGCATCATTGAACACGGTGTATATAAATCTAAAGAAAAATATGGTTATGATGAATTAGGGAATCAAATTTGGATAGAAGATGGTCTAGGAAATCGAACTGAATTTATTTATGATGCTTGGGATCGAAATATTGAAACAATTCACTCAGATGGATATCGTTCAACTGTTCAATATGATGATATTCAACATACAGTGACAAATACCGATCCAGAAAATAATGTATTTCACACCACATTTGATGTGTTGGGTAGAAAAATAAAAGAAGAAGAGCTTACGAGTGGAGTTAAAGTATTAGCAAGCTATCAATATGATAATGTAGGAAATGTCATTGAATCTTATGATAGTAACGAAAATAACACACAATATGAATATGACTCATTAAATCGTTTAACTAAGGTCATAAATGCTAAGTTAGAACAAACACAATATGAATACGATATGGCGGGGAATCTAACTACAATCATCTATGCAGATTCCAATCAATTACAGAAACAATATGATGAACTCGGACGATTGGTTAGACGAGTGGATCCCAAGAATAATGAAGATAGATACTTCTACGATGCTAATGGAAATATGATAGAGAGAGTAGATCGTATTGGTGAGATATTCACATTTGAATATAGTAATCGAAACTTTTTAACCCAGAAAACTAGTGTAGACGAAATCATTGGATTTACATATGATTTTTCTGGAAAACGTCTATCCATGACTGATGGAACAGGAACAACTTCTTATGATTATGATATTTATAATGGACGTTTAAATAAAATGACTTATCCAGACGGACGAAAAATCCAATATTACTATGATGAATTAGGTAATCGAATTCAAATGACAGATCCGTTTGGTCTAAATCTATATTATGATTACGATGAGAATAATCGATTAAAAACAGTCGGGAAAACAATGGAAAATGCAGAAGCAAGCTATTCGTATTACACAAATGGGTTATTGCAAAAGATAGAACAACGTAATGGAATAGAAAGTATTCATACGTATAATGGATTAAATTTAGAAACCTTAACTCATCAAAAACAAGATGGTACCACTATTAATCAATATGAATATGGATATGATAATAACAGTAATATTACATCTAAAATAGGAAATGGATCATTAAATGAATATGACTATGATGAACTGAATCGAATTATTGCTTCAGATGAGTTTGATGAAACCTATGAATATGATGAGCGTGGAAATAGAGAAGAACGCTTTAGCACGTCGAATGATGATGATATGAATGTTGAATATTCATATGATGCTCAAAATAGATTGATTCAAGCAGTAGTAGATGGAAAAACCGTTCAATTTAGATATAACGGGGATAACTTATTGTATGAACGCGTTGAAGATGGGGAAACCACACGATTTTATTATGATGGTTCTATTATGATTGCGGAAGCGACTGTTATTGAAAGTGAAGTGGAATTAAAAGCAAGATTTATTCATGGTAATGGATTAATTTCTACAGAGGATGCATATCAAAATCAATATTATTATCTTCAAAATGGACATGGGGATGTGGTAGAATTAAGAGACATTACTGGAAATACGAGATTAAATCGATATGAGTATGATATCTGGGGTAATCCAGTTTTGTCTCTTGAAATGGTTTATAATCCTTTTCAATATTCTGGAGAATTTTGGGACGATACAATAAACCTACAATATTTACGTGCACGTTGGTATGATCCAAGTGATGGAAGGTTTATTACAGAGGATAAATATGAAGGAGAAATTAATAACCCTCTCAGTTTGAATTTGTATACATATGTATACAATAATCCATTAAAATATATTGATCCTACTGGACATAACCCTATTGACTGGTTAGTTGATTTATTTACAAAAGATGCAAAGGAGAAGGCAAGAGAAAAGTTAAGAGGTATTATATCTGAGCAATATTTTAAGTTTAATGCATATCGAATAGAAACTGAAATTGCACTTGATGCAATTGAAGAAAATAAAGATCATATAAATAACATCGGATCAAAATACGATGTACCACCAGAAATTATTGCTTCCATTATACTAAAAGAGCAAGCAACAAAATCTGCACCTGATATAGCAGTTATACTAGACACTATATATAATGGAAATGCACACTCAGTTGGTTTAGGTGCTATTTTTCCTAGTACTGCAAGGAATGCGTGGTATTATACAGATTTTACAGAAGCATATAAACATCAGGTACCTGAACTGACAGATGCGGAGTTAACTCTAAAGCTATATGCTGATGATGAATTTAATATTGAATCAATTGCTGTAACGTTAGTTTATTATGCTGAAACAGAATATAATTTAAATCCTGCTGAAATGGAACTTAATGATTGGAGACGTGTTGTTGGAAGATATAATGCTGTAGATCCTTATGAACAGGTTATATACTCTCATAGAGTATTTCAATACCTTGATCCCATCAGAATATTATTAGAATAGGTGGTTAAAAGTGAAAAAAATCTTATATTTTTTATTAGCATTAATATGCATAATTTTTCTCGGTTCTTGCCAAAAATCTATTCAAACATTAGATATAGATCTCTCTGATAATATGAAAACTGCTAAGCAGTTAATAGAGGAAATAGAACCATATGTAGAAGAATACTGGGGAACTCAAGACTATCATATTGGACAAATTTCTATGCTTTTAGATAATAATCATAGAGGTGAGGTTAGAATAACTTATGCTGATGATTCATCAAGTGTAGCACCCAACTTAGTTGAAGTTTTAATTGATACTGAAGAACAAAAGATTATTCAACTTCAAAAACTTCCAAGTGATAGTAAATTATATCCTGGTGAAATATCTTTTGATAAATGGATTATAGATTCTTACGAAGCAGTTGAAATGACAAAGGAATTATTTGAAAATGAATCTATGAAAATAAACTATGATGTGGCCTTTATAGGTACTATAAGTAATTATAAAGGTAGTAGTATAAGTAGAGAAATATGGTCTGTAAATTTAACTAGCTTAGAAGAGGACAAAACGTACCGATCTAAAATAGACCCTAAAACAGGTGGAATAATTGATTTTGAAGTTGAAGGTTAGTAAAAAAAATACTACCTTAGTCTTTTAATATCAAACTTACTAAAAGTCTAATAGAAAACCACATGGTTTCATATCCATGTGGTTTTCTTCATGTTTCAAATTATTCCACAAAATATAGAATTGGTAATATGTAGGTTTTAAAGGTAGTTAAGTGAGACATCATACTTAACTGACAGAATGCTACTTATCAAAAATGGTAAAGAAGAGATTATATTATGTATTAATTTAGCTCACGGAAGGATTCCTTCAATAACATTAGCTTGTCTTTTTGTTTAACTTAATATTTATTTTCATCAACATATTGCGCTGCATCATTCTCTTTCTTCATTATGCCTTTTAAATAAATCTCAGTCGTCTCAGACTTTTTATGATCAAGTGTATTTTGAATATATATAAGTGGAGCTCCACTAGCATGAGCTTCTTGAGCAAAGTAATGACGAAACCAGTGGGGAGTAACATCCTTTACTTTATATTTCAAAAACTCAAATTTTGTCTGTTTAATCACATTTTTCACATACCTGGATAAATCAGAAGCAATATAAGCATTTCCACGATTTGTTGTAAAGATAGGAGTCTGGTCAGTTGGATCTAACTCTGAAGATAATCTTTTTCTTATTCTTAATTTTTGAAGTCTTTTAAAGACTGCTTTTTTAATTAACGTATGTCTTTCTTTATCACCTTTTGCAATAACTTTTAAATAGTAGTTGTTTTGTAGAGGATCATAATATAAATCGCACCAGGAACTCTTTGTTATTTCATCGATTCTAAGCCCTGTTGTAGCAAGTAGAGTGAGAATGGCATGATTAAACGGATGATATTCATAATAATCAATCAATGCTTTGACTTGTTCATAAGTCAGATCACGCACCGGACGGTCTTTTGTTCGAATCTCATTATTTAAAAAGGCTGTATGTAATGGATGTTCAATATACTCTACTTCAAACAACCACTTTAAGAAACTCTTAATGATGACTACTTTTCTGGCCATCGTAGCCATTCCATAACCTATTTTTCCATTCTTCAGCTTTGCATTATTTTTCAACCACTCCTGGTATCTGCGAATATGACGTTTCTCTAAATTGCGTAGTAAAGATCCCTCCGTATAGTTCAAAACATCTTCTTTGAAAAAATCTCTACTATTATATAGTAGGAAAAAGAATTGATTGAGATCCCGTATATATTCCTTTTTCGTATTCTCTTTTTTGTTGTACTCATCTTTAATATGTGAAGGTTTATGTATAAAAGCATAAATCATCATCTCATCCGTAAATCCCTCGAAAGCATTTCTTTGATATTTCTCATTATCGTCCATTCGTATCTGTAGATCAGTTACAAAAGAAGAATTAAATAGAATTTCTTTCAATTGGTTCATTTTTTGTATTGGTGTTAGTTGTTGATTATTTTTGTTGTTTGAAAAAAGGTTAGAGATATTTTGATTTTGAGTACTCATTCAATATCACCTATCTAATTAAGAAATAGTTTACATCCATATATTAACTATACCATAATCGAGGTATATTATTATATAAGTAATTATAGATACTAAATAGTATAATGCATAAAAATAGTCCATTTTTAGGCATATTAAATATTTAAATTATAATTTTATTAATGGATGATTAATATTAAACATCTTTATTAAACTATTTAATAATAACATATTGTATTATAGTTTTTTAATTTAAATATATAAAAACAAATTATATGATTATTAATCATTGCACTAAAAGGAAACATATAATAGAATGTATACATACAGAAATTGGATAATTGAAATAAAAACTTACTTGTGGTTTTAGAGATGATAATGGAGATCAGTTTCAAAAAAAATTTGTGATTTGATAAGGATGAATTTGTATGGAGAATGAAAGTCAACAAGACATGACAACAAAAGAAGTGGCTAAATATCTAGGTTTGCAAATGCAAACTATCCACGGATATGTTCGAAAAAAGAGACTTGTTCCATG
The DNA here is from genome assembly GCF_010078385.1 of Chengkuizengella sediminis. Classification (NCBI taxonomy): domain Bacteria; kingdom Bacillati; phylum Bacillota; class Bacilli; order Caryophanales; family Paenibacillaceae; genus Chengkuizengella; species Chengkuizengella sediminis. The sequence goes on along the minus strand of NZ_SIJC01000025.1, from coordinate 6,828 downwards.
GAATTACAATACTTGGAAGATTGATGGAACCTATTTATTTAACAGGACTGAAGTGGAAAAATTCAAAAAAGAGATTGAAAAACCAGGCCTAACAACAACAGATATACTTGAATATCTTAAGCAAAAAAACATCTTTGTATCTGAAGCGACTCTAAACACAAAAATTAGATCTAATGAAATATCAGCTGAAATGCTTAAATATAGAAATAAAGACATTTACTTTTTCAAAGAGAATGACTTAGAGTCAATTGTTAATGTGTTTAAGAACCATAAAAAAGGAATACGATTTATAAATAAGAAACGAGGATATTATTTATTCCAGCCATTTATAAATAAAACTACTGGGGAAAAGGCTCGAATATTGAAAATGGATGGTCCGGATGGTTTTGCATTGACTACTTTTGAAAAATCTATAGCAATCACTGAATTAAAAAATCAAGGTTTCGAACCCCAAATTAAGTTAGAAAAGGTTAAAAACAATAAAAAAGGATTTATATTACTCAAATTTCCAAAACCAGATCGGATTCAATCTAAGATATATGATGTTATTGATATTATAATTAAAGAATCAGGAACCAATAATATCAAATTAGACTCAACTGAACATGAAATTAACATTGAAGTGAAGCCAGTTCTTTTACCACTAATTCAAAGAGAAAATGTAGAAGAAATAGAATTAATAAATTGTAATATCTTTGATGGAGAAGTTGTTAATAGACCAAATGGAATAGTATTAAACAGTAAACTAACCTCATTTCTTGCTTATGGACCAGTTAAGTTAAAAGAAGTTGTGAAGAAATTTGCAAAAAAAGAAAATTTAACTATAGAAGAGTTTGTAATTAAAAGCTTAGAAGAAGCAGTAGTAAGAAGAGAGAAATTAACAAAAAGTCAATGAGTAAGTAAAATAGGAGTTTTATAGTTTTCTGGCAACACTCCAATTTAATTGTGTGAATCAACTTCGGATTCATCAAGCTGTAGTTTTAAGTTATTTATTAATTAATGAAACGATTATATATAAGCATTTTATATTTAATATTCAACGGTATTCTCTCATGTCTATTTTCATACCATTATTTTTGGAATGGAAAATAAACTGTGGACCAATATAAGTAAAATAAAGGGGTGGGTTACTTTGAATTATAATAAGTTTATTGGTGAAAATATTAGGTCTTTGAGAGAGTCTAAAGGGTTGAGTCTGCAACAACTATCCCATGAATTAAATGTTTCTTTTACAGGTTTATCTAGAATAGAGAGTGGGGATCAGAAAATCGACATGGATTTTTTGGTCAAAATAAAAGATTATTTTGGTATAACAGTAAATCTAAATCAATTAATAAATAGAGAGGGTATAGAAGAACCTGAAAGCAATCAGCTAGTAGATACACAAATAGGTGAAAATTTAAAATATATCCTTAATAATTATTTAGATGCTAAACTTCAAAGCTTTAAGGGTCATTTAATTGGAAATTACATACGTAATATAACCACTAATACGTTAATTAATGAAGCTGGATTACATAAAAAGTATTTTGTAGTTGGGTCTGTAGGGCAAGGTCAGTGGGCTGAAGTTCCTTGGATTTCAGTATTCTTAAAGTCAATCACTACAACAGCAACTAAAGGTTACTATATTGTGTATTTGTTTAAATCTGATATGAGTGGGTTCTATGTAAGCTTAAATCAAGGTTATACATATTTTAAAGAAAAGTATGGTTCCAGACTAGGTCGAGAGAAAATTCGTAAAACTGCTTCTTTAATCCGAAGTCAATTAAATACAACGCCTAGTCATCTAATGGAAACTAAAATTGATTTGAAGAGTAAAGGAGACTTAGGGAGAGGATATGAAAACGGACATATTTATGGACGATACTATGATTTAGAATCTTTTTCTAGTTCTGAAGAAATTATTAGTGATTTAACATCACTATTAATGGCATACAATGAAATTGAAAATTTAATAGGAAATCGTTCAATTAGTCAGTTTAATGATTATTTGCTTCTACAAGATGATGGACAATATTTGGATGATAGTAAGCAGGAAATGGAGTATCAAGAGAGAGTAAATGAGCTTTCTAAGGAAAAAAAAGTGTTTGAAGAAGAGAAAGGTCCGAGAAAACGACCTAATCCAACGATTGATAAAAGGAAAAAAGAACGATGGCCACGAAAAGCAAATATAGCAGCAGAAGCATTACATCTAGCAAATTACAAATGTACTTATGATGAAAATCATACTACATTTATCTCGAAAAAAACGAATAGGCCATTCATGGAGTTACATCATCTGGTTCAAATGAATTTACAAACTAATTTTGAATATGACTTGGATCGTATTGTTAACTTGCTAAGTTTGTGTCCTACATGCCATAGAGCTATACACCATAGCATAGATGAAGTAAAGGAACAAATGCTTAGAAAATTATATTATGAAAGGCGAGATAGACTAAAGTCAGTCGGGATTGAGATAGCCTTTAGTGATTTAATAAAAGCTTATTAATCTAAATTTGAAACTCCACATGATTAAAGTCATGGGATTGAGTTGAGTGCGAAAAAAAGATAGTAGGATACACTTAAACTGGACAGAAAATTAAGTTAAGCAGACTACTATAATACAGAGCTAATTATAGAGAGGAGAAAAAATGGCCAGAAGAAAAAGTAAAGCAAAACAACAAGAGGAATTAATACAATCATTGTTTGGATTTGTAGCAGTAAGTTCATTTTTTGGAACCTTCTACTTCACTAAATCAATGATAGCTTCAATAATTATAGCACTAATTGCAGTAGTCATTATTATATTCATATTAGTAGTTAAGCATAAACAAAAGGTTGATAGTTTAAAAAGATCTGGAATTAGTGATATAGACAAAATGGATGGCCATCAATTTGAACATTATTTATCTCACCTATTTAAATCGCAAGGATATTCTGTGCAGGTAACAAGTGCTTCAGGAGATTACGGAGCTGATCTTGTTTTAAAAAAAGATAATAGGAAAATTGTAGTACAAGCTAAGAGATACTCAAAAAACATTGGTATTGAAGCAATTCAACAAGTTCATAGTTCAATGAATTATTACCAAGCAACTGAAGCCTGGGTAATTTCAAATCGATTCTATACAAAAGCAGCAATGAATCTAGCTAAAGCTAATCAAGTACGTCTATTCACACGACAAGAGTTAATCGATATGATTTTGAAGATGAATCCAGATGCAATTCCAAAGCCTGCCGAAATATTGGAACAGGTGCAACGTGGAGATAAGAGATGTAATAAATGTGGTCATAATATGGTTATTAGAAAGGGTCCTAAAGGAGAATTTTATGGTTGCAGCACCTTTCCTAAGTGTAGAAATATAGTATCCATTTATAACAAAAGGGAGCTAATACAAAATGGGTAAAAAAATATCTTCACTATTAGAATATAAAAAAAAGAATGATTTAAAACAAGCTGGTATATCATTGGAAAATAAAATCATAGTATTTGAAATGAATTCAGATGCGAAGAAATACATTCAAGAACACGAAAGAAATGAAGATTTTGAGATTTATGTGTCAGAAGAATTAAATATTTCTAAGGGAGTAATCACACATCCAAGTGGACTACATTACCCTAGTTATCTGTTATTGGATGAACATCAAGATCTTATTTCAGCGTACTATATTTCAACATTAAACCAACTCGTTCGACAAGATTTCTTTTCGTTGTTTGAAAACAAGAAAGCTATAGAAATATATCCGTATGATTTTACTATAATAGAGGAGTAAAAAAACATCATGAGAATTTTATATATTTTATTACTTATATTTCTTGTTGGTTGTTCTAATACATACACTTTAGAAAATCAACAGAATGAAAACACAAATGATATTGAAATTCAGCAGCAGTTAATTAATGCAACAATAACTAACGTAGTTGACGGTGATACCATAAAAGTAAAGCTTGAAGGTAAAGAAGAAACGATTCGATTACTACTTGTAGACACTCCAGAAACTGTTCATCCAAACAAACCTATCCAACCTTTTGGACCTGAAGCTTCACAATTTGCAAAAGACACGTTCCCAAAAGGTAAAAAGGTTCAAGTTGAAATTGATGTTTCTAAACGTGATAAATACGATAGATTACTAGCATATCTATGGGTAGATGGGAGAATGTTTAATGAAATGCTCTTAGAAAAAGGACTCGCTAGAGTGGCTTACATTTATCCACCTAACGTAAAATATGTGGATCAGTTTCAAGAGACTCAAGAGGAAGCGAGGCAAGAAGGCATAGGGATATGGTCTATAGAGGATTATGTAAAGGTAGCTTGGCTAGATGGTGATGTAACCTTTAATGAAGTTACAGAAAACGAAAGCATAGATCCAGTAACAACGGAAAACAATTCACCTATTCAAATTACAGAACTAAATTTAGAGGAAGAGTATATAACAATTATGAATAATGATATCACAGACATGGATATGACTGGATGGAGTGTGTTAAGTGTTCAAGGAGATCAACGTTTTGATTTCCCTGACTCGTATACCATTAAAGCCGGAGAAGCTATCACTATTTGGTCAGGAGACTTTTCTAGAGGTATATGGTCCGTTGATCTATATTGGACAGAGCAAAATATTTGGAATAACAACGGGGATCCAGCTCAATTGATTAATGCAGATAATGTCATAGTTGATATAGAAGGAAAAATAAATTAAATATATATACATATGGGGGGTTAAAAATTTTCACCCCATCTTGATTAAGTACAATTAGAAAAAGAGAGGGTAGGTAATTAGTAATCAGATCATAGATGAAAAACCATCCCGATGGTGCAGTTCATCGATAGGATGGTTTGGTTTAAAAAATCATGGAAATGTAGTATATAGTTATTTTAACTTATGGCGTACTAATATATCAATGATGAATTTTATCAGAATTAACCTAGGTATTTTTTAAAGGGCGAGTCATAGTCCCTAGTAGATATAATCTTTATATTCTTTGTGTCACCATCAGGACATTCAATATAACGCCCCTTTACAAGTCCGTTCAAAACTGAGCGGACTATTTTCTCTTCTTTACCTGTTTTAATTTCAAGTTCTGGTATTGTTGGCATTCTAAGTTTTGAATGCGTGAAGTTATACAGAATACGTAATACCTTTAGTTCAAGGTCGGTAAGCACGGAATCACCTTCTCACTACTTAATTTCTGACCAAATTTTATTAGCAATAATAGTGAAATGAACTTCACTAGAATTCCATGAAAAAGCCTTGTTAAATATATGTTGTAACTCTTTTGCGAGATTTGTAGGAGTATTCACGCTATCTAAAATTTCCATAATTGATAAGATTTCGCGTTCATATTCGTCATCAGGAGCACCTGGAAAAAGATTAGCAGGATCCCAATCGTTTATAACTTTAGTTAACTTAGTTTTTGTATTCATACATTCACCTCACACTTAAAATGTCACTAAACTTGACCCACTCGTAATCATCCTCATCCTCTAATCTTACTTGTTTTAATCGGGTATCAAATTTAGTGATGAATCCAGTTTTATATGCATTTTCACCAAAGTCACGAAACAATTCAACTATGATTTCAGACTCATTCAACATTGATTCAGATAATTTCTGAGATATGATATTGACCTCTTCCTCTGCAAGTTCTGGTTTAGTCTTTCTATTTCGTTCTTTTTGATAATGATTCATAAGTTCTTTATGTTCAGGTAGGATTATACGACTTGCTTCCCACATCATATTTGATCCAGGTGTTAATTTATTTTCATGTTGTTTCATTTCATTCACCCCTAACGGAACGTTTGTTCCTATTATATAAGAAGCACAGGTTAATATACAAGATCAATCTTATTATTCCAAGAAATAATTCAAATAAAAACATATTAACCCATTATTTGTATTTCTATGAGTCTAATGATCTAAGGAAAATTTCCTTTCCAGATTACAAATAGTACTAAATGACTTCTAGACAACCCCAGTATATTCCAATAGTATTTTAAGTATAGAATAAATAAGTTAACTCCCTCGGCAAGTTTGTAGGTCGAGGGTTTTGACGTCCGTAAATGCACTACAATTTAAATGGTAGAAAAGGGGTAAATCAGGTGAAAAATATTTTTAACAACAGTCTACTAATCATTTTTATTTTCATTTTTTTAAGTAGTTCGATTATTCCAACTTATGCTAGTGAGGAATTTTTACCACTTCAAAGTGAAGTGCCACAAGTTTCTGAGGGAACTCCAGTGATTGAAGAAGCACAACTTGAGGAGACTCCAGTAACTGAAGAAACACCAGCAGACCCTTCAGTTATAGAAGAGGAGCCTACAACTGTAGAAGAATCTGCAACTGAAGAAACATCAGTAGATGGAGAACTGATCCAAGATGAACCTGTAATTGAAGAAGAACCAGTTACTGAAGAAGAACCAGACGGTACAAGTAAAGAGAAGGCAATTCTAATAGATATAAATGAAGGTTTCGATGGAACGATAACGGATGCTGGCTATACTTGGTATATTACAGAATTGGATACAAATCAAACCTATAGTTTACATAAAGTAGGTGGAAACTACTTATCTTTTTATCCAGATAATAGTACAGAGTATGAATATAGATCTGACTATTCTAGTAACACGTCATTTGATTTTACGCCAATTAACATAGGGACTTATTATTTAAAAATTGAAGGATCAAGTGGAGCAAGTTGGAGTTTAAAGTCTGCCGAGGCAGGGATAACAAAACAGACAGCGATCCCGATTGATTTAAGTAATGGTTTTGAAGGAACAATAACGGAAACACGCTATACATGGTATAAGACAGAGTTGGATGCGAATCAAACTTACAACTGGTATAAGA
>NZ_SIJC01000024.1 GCF_010078385.1 Chengkuizengella sediminis | reverse complement strand
GGAGGCAGACCAGGGGAACTGAAACATCTAAGTACCCTGAGGAAGAGAAAACAAAAGTGATTCCGTCAGTAGCGGCGAGCGAACGCGGATTAGCCCAAACCAACAGGCTTGCCTGTTGGGGTTGTGGGACACTCCACATGGAGTTACAAAAGAATGATTTAGGTGAAGCGTCTGGAAAGGCGGACCAAAGAGGGTAATAGTCCTGTAACCAAAAAATCATTCACTCCGGAGTGGATCCCGAGTAGTGCGGGGCACGTGAAACCCCGTATGAATCCGGCAGGACCATCTGCCAAGGCTAAATACTCCCTAGCGACCGATAGTGAAGCAGTACCGTGAGGGAAAGGTGAAAAGGACCCCGGGAGGGGAGTGAAATAGAACCTGAAACCGTGTGCTTACAAGAAGTCAGAGCCCGTTTAATGGGTGATGGCGTGCCTTTTGTAGAATGAACCGGCGAGTTACGTTAGCATGCAAGGTTAAAGTGAAGAGCTGGAGCCGCAGCGAAAGCGAGTCTGAATAGGGCGAAGTTAGTATGTTGACGTAGACCCGAAACCGTGTGATCTACCCCTGTCCAGGGTGAAGGTGAGGTAACACTCACTGGAGGCCCGAACCCACTTATGTTGAAAAATGAGGGGATGAGGTGGGGGTAGCGGAGAAATTCCAATCGAACTCGGAAATAGCTGGTTCTCCCCGAAATAGCTTTAGGGCTAGCCTTGGGGGTGAGTCGTGGAGGTAGAGCACTGATTGGGTGCGGGGCCCGTCAAGGGTTACCAAGCTCAGTCAAACTCCGAATGCCATAGACTTTAAACCCCAGGAGTCAGACGGTGAGTGCTAAGATCCATCGTCAAAAGGGAAACAGCCCAGACCATCAGCTAAGGTCCCCAAGTGTGTGTTAAGTGGGAAAGGATGTGGAGTTGCACAGACAACCAGGATGTTGGCTTAGAAGCAGCCACCATTGAAAGAGTGCGTAATAGCTCACTGGTCGAGTGACTCTGCGCCGAAAATGTAACGGGGCTAAACACGCCACCGAAGCTATGGCTTGATACT
>NZ_SIJC01000023.1 GCF_010078385.1 Chengkuizengella sediminis | reverse complement strand
TGAACTGCCCCCTGTCAAATAGACAGTGGAAATAATATAAAGATGTATGTAGCGTCAATCGACAGATTGGCGCTATTTTATGCAACTGTTGCAGTTAAATAGTGACGATATTCCATTGGTGTCATACCATTTAAACGCTTTTGGTAACGTTGATTGTTATAATAATCCATATAATCATCTACAGCGCTCTCTAAGCTTTCAAAATCACTAAACTTGTACAAATGAAACATTTCAGTTTTGAAAATAGCAAAGAATCCTTCCATAGGTCCATTGTCTATGCATCGTCCAACTCGAGACATGCTTTGTACCATTCCTGCTTGATCAAGCTTTCCTTTAAATATTTTACTTGTATATTGAAAACCACGATCACTATGAAAAAGTGGTTTAGCCTCTGTATAGTTACTCACAGCCTTATCGAAAGTGTGAAATACAAGTGCATTGTTATTCGACTTACCAAGTACATACGAAACAATGCTCCGATCACCAAGATCTAAAATAGCACTCAAATAGGCTTTCTGCCCATTTCCGTATTTTAATTCCGTCACGTCTGTAAGCCATTTTTCATGGATTTGCTTCGCATGAAAATCCCGATTTAGTTTGTTCTCAGCAGTAATTTGAGGTGTCGATTTGATATAAACCTTCCGTTTTCTTCGACATACTGACTTTAAGCCCATTACTTGCATTAGACGATATACTCTTTTATGATTTACAATCGTGTCACTTTCGCGTCGAATTTTTAGGGTCATTTGGCGATAGCCGAGGATACCGTCTCGTTCTTCATAAGCTTCTTTAATTTGTTCCATGAGCTTCTCATTTTCCCGTTCTCTTTGGCTTTTTTCACGATGTAACCATTTGTAATAGGCGGAACGCTGAATATCTAAGAGCTCGCAAAGGGTTGTGATGTGATAATTTTTTTCAGTAGATAGTTCCTGAACAGCACGATATTCTGCCTCATGTTTGACAAGACTTACTCCCACCCTCTTTCGATCTTTTCTAACTTTTTTAACAGTTCATTTTCCATTTCTAAACGTTTATTTTTGGCTTCCAACAGTTTATTTTCTGCTTTAAGTTTTTCTGTTTCGGTAAGTTGACTTGCAGGTTTTCTCTTACCTCTACGATCCAAGAGACCATTGACTCCCGACTTTTCATATTTCATCATCCAATTGCGAACTTGTTGATAGGAAACTTGATATTTTTCAGCTGTCTTACTATAATTCTTATCATTTTTAATACAGTCATTCACAATTTCAATTCGATCTTCTAAAGTGGTAGCTCGTCCTTTAGTCATGGTTTGATATCCTCCCGTGCCTGATGGTTTCATCTCTTCATGACCATTATACTTCATGGTCCATTCCAGTAGTTGTCTTTGTGAACGCAAACCATATTTCATGCTGATTTCTATCGCAGAGCCTTTACCTGTTAGATAGTCTTTCACAGCTTCTGTTTTTAACTCCTTTGAATAGCTGACATGCTTTCGTTGAGGGAGTAGTCCAATTGAGCCTTTTGATCTGTAGAGGCTAACCCATTGTCGAACTGAACTACGAGCTACCGAAAGTTCTTCACATATCGCTTTCATACTCTTAACGCCATTTAAATAATTCCTTACTGCTAAAACCTTCAATTCATATTCAATTTTAGATTTTCTACCCATAATAAAACTCCCCTTATGATAAACAGTTATATTTTTTTAACTGTCTACCGTAAGGGGAGCATATCA
>NZ_SIJC01000022.1 GCF_010078385.1 Chengkuizengella sediminis | reverse complement strand
GAAGAAGTGGTCTTTCCTGAAATCAGGTCTAAAGTAGTAGGACATCAGTGATATTGGTCTTATGAAAAATATTCTGAAATTGATGGGGAGTCAAATTTCGACTCTTACATAAAAAGTAGTCTTTTCTCCTCAGACCCTCGCTTACTCGCTTGCGATAGGTCTATGAAGACCTATTGTGGGGCAGAAACTCGCTTGTTAGTGACAAGAGCTGATGTGATTCATTCTTGAGCTGTCCCTTCCTTTGGTGTAAAGGTGGATGCCGTTCCTGGCCGAATCAATCAATTAGGGTTTATTCCTAAACAAGTTGGCGAGTATTTTGGCCAATGCTCAGAAGTTTGTGGAGCAATGCACAGATTTATACCTATTAGAGTAAAAGTAGCCCCTTAGAAAATGAGAGAATTTGTGATATTTTCTTTTGTAACTTTATTTAGCTCCGCAAGAGCTACTCCTCAGGGAGTAGTAATGTTAGTTATTGCAACCTCGGCTTCTGGGGTCATTATTTTACTTTATTCTAGGACGATTTGGCCAGGGGCTTTGTTCTTGTTAGGGATTGTTGGGGGTTTAACTGTTTTACTAAGGTTTACATTTATAATATTTCCAAAGGAAAGATTTAAAGAGAGGGAGAAATTACTTCTTCTAAAGAAGTCAAATCTTTTGACTCTATTCTTCAGTTTGTTCTTTTGCTTTCTGTATACTGACGAGGAAAGTCCTTTCTGATTTGGTTCTGAAAGAGCGAGAGGGGGTAATTCTTCTTTCTGTTTTGACAGCTTAAGAGAGTGTTTTTCTTCAAGCTCTTTCTCTTTACTAATTTTCATTTTCCTATTTTTATTTCTTATTCTATTAAGGGTAGAAACAATTACAAAGTTGATTGTTTAAAGCCCTTAAGGGCTTTAGTTTATAAAAACTACTCTATTGCAAAGAGTGAAAAAGCAATTACTAATTTGCTTAAGTCTTTAAAAAGAAGATTTTCTTTAGAAGGAAATTCTTCATGGACGTGATTTGAAAATCAGTCTAATAAACCCCTCAAAAGGTTGAGTCTCTGACTCCTTTTTGGGGGGGGAAAGGGGGGGGAGAAATATAGAAATGAAGAAAGAAGAATGAAGAAAGAAGAATGAAGATAGAAGTAGATATAGATAACAACAAAGCGTAACTAAATATATAATAAGGGGTAGGGGGGGAAAACAAAATAAAATAATAGAGGGGCTAGCCCCTCTATTACAGGGAGGCCCTCCCTGTTAATAAGCTAATGGGCTGAGTTCTCAGACCATTATTACTCAGTACATAGAACTCACTCATATAGACGAAGATTAAACTTATAACATAATAACATAGCATAAACATAGACATACAGACCCTTTGTAGATTAATAACATACTTAATTATATAAATAAGCATAAATAATACACAGTAACAGCCAAACACTCCTACCAAAATCATAAGTTCTGACAAAAGGTATATAGGGGAAGTCAGAACTTCCTTAATCAACCCTTTCAAACTAACAAGTTCTGACAAAGGGCAGAAGAGGGGTCAGAACTTCCTTAATCACTTCATTATTTAAAACATAAATAAATAATGATACTCTCTATCAAACTAACAAGTTCTGACAGAGGGCAGAAGAGGGGTCAGAACTTCCTTACCGGTACTATTCAAACTGATAAGTTCTGACAAGGGGCAGAAGGGGAGTCAGAACTTCCTCACCATCTCATTATTTAAAGCATAATCAAATAATGATCCTATTCGGAACTTATAAGTTCTGACAAGGGGCAATAGAGAGGTCAGAACTTCCTTAATCATCTCATTATTTAAACTATAATCAAATAATGACACTTTATCAAACTGATAAGTTCTGACAAAGGGCACTAGGGGAGTCAGAACTTCCTCAACCACTAATTATTTAAACATATAAATAAAATAATTAGATCCTTTCAAGCTATCAAGTTCTGACAGAGGGCAGAAGAGGGGTCAGAACTTCCTTACCAACCCTCTACCAAACTGATAAGTTCTGACAGAGGGCAATAAGGGAGTCAGAACTTCCTCATCAACTAATTATTTAGACATTAAAATAAAATAATTAGACACTATCAAGCTATCAAGTTCTGACAAGGGGCAATAGAGAGGTCAGAACTAAAATAACACAGAATCCAGAGCGTTCTAACAGGGTAATCCAGGGTATAGAGGGCGCTCTGGATTGTAAGTTTAAGCTTACCTGTGGTATTGTATTCAAGGGAATACACACAAAAGTGTGAGTGTGTGAACATTACAAAATGTAATGTAAATGTGCCTCAAATAGCCCCATCTATGTGATCTATTTTTAGAATTTTATCAAATTTAGTTTTTTTAAGGTCTATTGTGATTCTTAGATATGATAAAATCACACCTTTAAAGGGTGTCCCTTGTTTTTCCTCTAGAAAGACTAGAAAAGTTTTTTCATGAAATTTAATTTTATATGATTTATAGAATAATGTCAATTTTTGACCCTTCGTCTCTAAACTATAGATTTTCTTATAAGTGAGTAAGAAGACTTTCCTTTTTCCTGTTTATGAGAGGTAGATTCTGAGTCGTGGACTCAAGAGTTAAACTCTTTTTAACTTCAATCTCTAAAGGACTAAGACTGTCCTTAAAAGGAATATTCTTTGACTGGAAACAACATTCTTTGTTGCTTTTGAGATTATTTGTAATAATCTTTTTCTTTAATTTAACCGGGTTACTACCCTTTTCATTCTCTAATTCAGCCCATTTATTATGAGGAGTGACAATTTGTCTTCCGATGTGGGCTGCAGGAGTCATTTTCATGACTAGAAACAGGATTGAGTGAACTTTAGCTCACTTCCTTCCAAC
>NZ_SIJC01000021.1 GCF_010078385.1 Chengkuizengella sediminis | reverse complement strand
TTTACGTCGTCATAAGTTTTTTCATTATCTAAATTTAAGTTTTCAAGATCTTCGTCGTTACTTTGTTCTGAATTAAGAAAAGTTTTCATTGTAAAATCTTCAATTTCTTTTAGTAACGGTTCAGAAATAATTGCAAATTGTTCTTTGACGTTAGGAGGTGGTTGTTTAGTTATCCCTACAATTTTTACAGGGAACGATTTATATTGTTTCATTCCTTCATTATCATAATATATCACTTGAAGATCTAAGGTTTTATCAATCAATTCCTCTTCATAATATACAATTTCATTCTCTTTTTGGTTTCCTTTAGTTAAAGTTTCATTAAAGTGATACGCAACTATAATTTCATCATTAGCTTCGGGCATTCTACCATCACTTAATTCTAATCCAGCTTCTGTTTCAGATGGGAAGTCAGTGGCATAAACCCAAGGCCAATTTGCTTCATATCCATCTAATTTGAACATCACTTCTTGATGTAAATTATTTCGTTTAGTCACTGTTTTGACATGCTCAATCTGTTTTAATATCTCTATATCTTCATCATTCAGTTGTTCAAAGTCTTTATCATGATATACAGATATTTCATTTGCTAGTCGCCCTTCAGTTAAGTCTGATACTATAGACTTCTCCAATCCAAAACCAACAGAAGCCAGTAAGATTAAAAATGCACAACCGATAGAGGTTGCTAATATTGTCATAAACACTCTCATCCGATTTTTTTTCATATTTTGTCTAACAAAACGAACTTTATCTTTGAATTTCATAATTTCTGCCTCCTTGTGTTTTACCGTCTTTGATGGTAATCGTCCGATGTCCTATCTTTGCAACCTGATCATCATGTGTAATGATTAAAAATGTTATATTATAATCTTGGTTCAGTTTTTGAATAAAATTTAATAATTCCTGTTCGTTTTCACTGTCTAAACTTCCTGTAGGTTCATCAGCCAATATAATAGGTGGTTTTACAACTAAAGCTCTTGCTATGCTTATTCGTTGCTGCTGTCCTCCAGATAACTCACTGGGATAAAATTCTGCATAATCTGCTAAACCAACCATTTCAAGCATGTCCAACGTCTGCTTTTTCCTAGCTATCTCACTAACCCCTTTCAAAATTAGAGGAAGCTCAATGTTCTGAAAAGCAGTCATGCTCGGAAGTAATTGAAAACTTTGAAATATAAAACCCAGATGATTGATGCGGAATTTTGCCCAATCTCCCTCACTTAATTCAGAGACATTTTGATTATTTATGAAAATGTTCCCTTCAGTAGGTCGAATGTATCCACTAATTAAATTCAGCAAGGTAGACTTTCCTGAACCACTCTTCCCTACAATCGTGACAATTTCTCCTTTATTCACTTCTAAATTAATATTCTTTAATACTGGGACAATCGTTTCTCTTTTCTTTTTCCCAATTTTAAATTGATGACTAAGATTTTTAACTTGAATCATGTTTAATCTCTCCTTCATATGATGTTTTTGATTTTATCAGCTTTGTATTTCAAATGCCCATTGGTACACCCACTCATGTCTCACTTCCTTGTCTTTCTCATCTGTTAGTAAGTGTAATAAATAATTCTTAACTTTCTCATAAGATAAAAATGAAGAAATTATTAAGAAATACATAAAACAAAACAAGAATAAAAGAGATAACTGACTTGTGTGAAGTGATGGAGAGAACCAAAAAAGCTGCCGTCAATTGATATGACAACAGCTTACATCTTAAAAGTTTACTATATAGTGGTTTGATAAATGGGGAATTTAATTGTATGTTTTACCTTTCAGATTTTTTTGCTGTAAAAATTCCTTACCATACTCACCATGGTCATGAATGTTAGCATGTTCTACTTGAATCGTAGTGTGAGTAATTCCGTACTTTTCTTTTAATGTTTCATTGATGGCGAGGATGACGCAAAACGGTTGAATCTGTTCGTCTATAAATACATGAGCAGTTAAGGAATAATGCTCTGTAGAGATCGCCCATAAGTGCATCTCATGAACGTCTTCGACTCCTTCAACATTACCAATATTTTGTCTTATTTCTTCTAAATCAAACTTTTTTGGTACAGATTCCATTAGAATGAAATAAGACTCACGGATAATTTTAGCTCCTCCAGTAAAAATTATGCCACCGATTACTAAACTAATTAATGGATCAAAAAAAACTAAACCTGTAAAGTAAATCAAAATAGCGGAAATAATGACTCCTAGTGAACTTAATAAGTCCCCGATAAAGTGCCACAAAGCACTTTGTACATTTAAATTCTCTTCCTCTTCAATACTCCTACTTAAAATATAAGTTAAAATAGCATTTACTATAAAACCGATGATAGCAATGACAAGCATCAGTTTAAAATTAATAGGTTCTGGATTAATAAATCTTCGAATTCCTTCTATAAAAATACCAATGGCAATGACTGCAAGAGCTAGTCCATTTAAAAAGGAAGCTATAATTTCAAAACGAAGGAATCCAAAGGTATACTTTTCATTTGGTGGTCTTGTGGCTAAGTAAATTGCTGTCATACTTAAACCTAATGCGAATACGTCTGAAATCATATGCGCTGAGTCAGATAACAAAGCCAATGAATTCGACAATATCCCCCCAACAATTTCAACAATAGTAAAAAATAAAGTAATGAATAAGGTAGCCCAGAGTGTTTTTCTAGATTTAGATTGTTCTTTTACGTGTGAGAGATGGTGGTAATCATACATGTAGTATCATCTGCTTTCATAAATTATTTCAGTGTCATAACTATATCATAAGAGAAAAATTAGGGAAATACTCAGTCAGAAGAATTCCTTTCCATTTTTTATTTTTGTATACATGAAAATTTAGGCTAATGATTAGTGGAAATGTTTTCATGTAGTGAATATAATGATATAATTAATCTTAAATAATAATTATTAAAATAAGCTTTTAGAAAAATGGAAAAAAAGTGCTGCTATCTCTTGAGATGGCAGCTTTCGCCTTTTTATGGAGTGATTTGCAATTGATTATTCTTCTCAATGATAGAAATGGAGGCTCGAAAAAATGAATGCAGATTTAAAAATCTTAACTGAAGAAAAAAGACAAACGAATCAGAGTAAAATTGAAATCTTGTATCATTTATTAATTCCTCATATTCAATTGGTAGCAGCTAGTCTTAGTGGCATCCTTATCGTATTAGGCTGGATATTATCAAATATGAATGTTTCTACTGTATCTTTAATTTTCTTTGTGTTTTCTTACTTAATCGGTGGATATCAGAAAGCAAAAGAAGGTATTTTGGATACGATTCAAAACCGAAGCTTAAATGTTGAGATGTTGATGATATTTGCAGCAATTGGATCTGCATTCATTGGTTACTGGATGGAAGGTGCAATTTTGATTTTTATTTTTTCATTAAGTGGTGCACTTGAAACTTATACAATGAATAAAAGTAAAAAAGAAATCTCAGCCCTTATGAATATTCAACCTGAAGAAGCATTGATGATTGAAGATAATGTTGAAGTTAAAGTTCATGTGTCTAAATTAAAAAAGGACGATAAAATTCTTGTAAAACCAGGTGAAAGGATACCTGCGGATGGTGTGATCATTAAAGGTCAATCAACGGTGGATCAATCGGCAATTACAGGTGAATCCATTCCCGTTCAGAAAAAGTTAGATGATGAGGTGTTTTCGGGAA
>NZ_SIJC01000020.1 GCF_010078385.1 Chengkuizengella sediminis | reverse complement strand
AAATTGATTTTCTACTTCAGATTGTAATTTAGATCCAAATGTTGATCCTGTATTGGAGTCAATGGATCTGACCTCTCTTAAAGCATTTGTTTGTAATTCTAATTCAGAAAACTTTCGATCTTAGATTTAGATTGTTCATAATAGTCTTGTTTCTCTATAAAATGATTGACTTGATTTAATTGTTTTTGCAATCTTATTGATTCTATCTTTGCTGTGTAAAATGCTCTTTTATCAACAAGTTCTTGCACTTCATCTTTTAAGAATTGTACTTGCTCTTCCAGCTCCAAAATCGTTTCTTTTCCATCTTCATACAATTTCCTATATTGTTCACTTTTTTCTTCACTTTGCATTTTTTCTAATAAAATTAGCTTTGCAAGCTGTTCTTCTCCCGCTTTTACCGCAATTTCTGCTTGATTTTCTCTTTTTATTCTAGTTGTTTCAGCCTCCATATATTGCTGTTTTACAGAATGTGCATGTGTTAACGTTTGTTGATATAACTTTTCTAATTGGGTCAATTTAGTTTTTTGTGTTTGTAAGTATTTATCTATGAAACGAACAGGATCTTCAGAGTTTTCTATTTTATCATTTAAAGTTGCAACGCTAATATCTCTAATTCTTTTTACAAGGCTCATCTTTCTACCCCTTTCTATTCAATACTTCTCTCTTTTTTAAGTAAATGAACTCCAAATAAAATGAGTCCAATTGCTAAAATAATTCCAAACAACCCAGCAAATTTTCCTAAAACCATGAAAGCTCCAATAATCAATAGTGGCCATCCGATGAATTTCCCATTTTTAATACCCAGATAACCGATCCCCATAACTACAAATGGAATCAAGAATGAAAATATATTGTGGCCAAAATTCAATCCCAGTTTATCAAAGAGCAGCAATCCCCCAAAGAGTATTAAAAACAAAGCAAGTAAGTTCTTTTTATTAAATATCATTTTTTTCACCACCTTCAACTGCTGTTTGTGTATTTCTTTAATATTATTGTAGGTGATTCTTTTAACTTACAAAACAGACTCTGGACCATATTTCATCCTAGACCTTAGTCTAGTATCATAACCTACTTAAGCACAGGTATGTCTTGAGTTTCAGGCTGATTGGTATAACTTGCTTGTCTAGTTGTCTATGAATCTATGTTAAAATGAAAGCGAGCTCATTAAGGGAATGGTTGATTTTTGTTGAAAAAACTACTAGGAGGAAATTCAACATGAAATTCAACATGAAGAAAAAAATGATCTCTACTGCTTTAGCAGCCACTTTAGTGCTGAATATCGCACCTGTCCAAAACTTAACTTTTGCAAGTGAAATTCAAACAGCAGAAGTGATATGGGGAGTAAACTTTAGAGAAGCACCTTCAACATCAGGTGACATTATAAGAATGCTTAAAAAAGGTGAGGACGTACAAATCATTTCAGAAGTGAATGATTATTGGTATGAGGTAAAAGATAAAAATGGGAAGGTTGGGTATATAAGTGCAAATAAAAAATATACCAAACCAACTACTGAAAGTGGGAATAATAACGAGTTAAACTTGTCTGAAGATACAAATTCAATAGCAGATGCTACTATAGTCAGAGGTGTATCTTTTAGAACTGGACCTTCAACAAGTTATGATCGAATGCGTTATTTAAAAACTGGGGAGAATGTTACGATTATAGAAAAAGTTAATAAATACTGGTATAAAGTACTGGATAAAAATGGACAAGCTGGTTATGTTAGCTCCAGTAAAAAATTTATAAAATTATTGTCTACTAACAATGAGACAAGTACTCCTCAGAATGAAACGGACCCAGATTCTAATTCAAATACTGATAATACAAGTACAGATCAAGGTACTGATATCAATTCAGACGCTGCAGATCAAATCATTCAAGCGGGAATGGAATATTTAGGAACACCATATGAATATGGATCAAATAGAAATAGTACGAAGACATTTGATTGTTCTGACTTTGTACGACGAACGTTCATTGATGCATTAGGTGTTAAATTACCATATGATTCAAGACAACAAGCAGATTATGTTCGAGATATAGGGGATACAACAACAAATTGGAAAAACTTACAGCCAGGTGATCTTATGTTTTTCATGTCCTATAAAGGTAGCAAGGAAAGCAGTTACAGTGGAATTAATAAATCTAAACAACGTATTACACATGTAGGTATCTATATAGGAGACGGGAAAATATTACACACTTACTCTAAAGAATCTGGTGGAGTTAAAGTGAATAACATTGAAAATACTCATTGGGAATACCGTTTTGTATTGGGTGGAAGTGCTATAAAATAATAAATTGAAATTGAAAACCGACTGTGTTCTAAGAACATAGTCGGTTTTTTAAATATAAGAGAAAAGCTTTAGTTTGATTTTTTATATTGTGTAGGCATATACGTATGATCATCTAAATCTTGATCTATAAATTGCCTTATATTGATTACTTTCGATTCAGTATCTACACTACAATTTGATCCTACTTGCAAGATTGAGGATCCACCTATACCTAAAATTCGAATACTATCCACATGAATGTTAGGATTTTCATTAATAAAGGTTGTTTTTACATTTTCAGTAATTGTTGGCCTTGGAATTCGCTCTTGAAATAATTCTAATTGAGCAAAATCCCCTTCTCCTGGAAAATAAACAGGGACCGCCCTTTGAACAGCATAAACAAATGTCCTAGGATTTAATTCTACTGAATCACCTATTTGAAAAACAGCACTTCTAGTAATAGAAATGACTTTTATGTTTTCAACTACGGAAGTTCTTTTAGTTGTTTTAGTTGTTTTAGTTGTTTTCATTATTTAGTCTCCTTAGAATGGAGTTTCAGGAGCTAAAGGAGCAAGAGGTCCAACAATTAATGCTTCAGGTGGTGTATCAAAAGCAGAACCACTTGTAATGTGTTCAGTATCTCCTACTAATAAAACAGAAGATCCTGTTAAACCAATAATATTAATATCTCCTACATGAATATCCTTATTTACCACTGTATAATTCATCTTATAATTCTTCTTACAATTCATTGGTTTTCATTCTCCTTACCTGTAATTTTATGAAAATGATTTAGAATAGAAGTCTCTATATCTTTTTTTGTTTTTGCCAAAACATTATTTTTAATTTCATCTTGGTTTAATTCTTTGTGATCATTATCATTCAAATAATGATGAATTCGACCATCAATTTGTTTTTTAATATCTTTGATCATTTCTTGCGTATATTCTTCACCAATGACTAAATTGAACTTTTCCTGTAATGTTCTTATTGCATTAGGGACTTCCTCATCTAAATGTTGATGGATTTCATCTCTGATGCCTTGATGACAGTCACTTTCAATTTCTCCCCCTAGCTGTACTTCATGTTCCGTCTGATCATTAACTTCAAGTTCATCAATTGTACCGTTCCCACCAGGTGTGATGCCTATGTTTAATGTACCCTCTAAAGTTTCCACTTTAAGTTGATCAAAATTGTATTCTATTTTTTCAATCGTATTATTTTTGCTTGCAATTAGTTTGTTCATATCTTCTTTCATTTGTTTCATTAACTTTTCCAAATTATTTAATTTATTTTGATGTTCGATTAAATTATCAGTTAGCTTTTTTATATATTGTTCCATTTGAGGGTCCTGGTACATAATAATCCTCCCCATCGTCCATATCATTATGAAGGTGGTGACAAAGGAACCAGAGCAGCAGCTGCGGCTTCTGATATTGCTTCGAGTTCGGGTGCCGGTTCTATAAATCCACCTGTATTATACAGATTAGATAAACATTTAATGACACCTGCACTACCAATTTGTAAAAAAGATGAATTGGTTATTGCTCCAATTTTAATCATACCAATTTGGATGCTTTGATTTACAGTTAGATTCATATTACATTCCCCTCAACACCAAAGTTATCTTGAGTTTGGTCTTTCACATCAGGATCAAATGTATTCGTTGCACTAAGAAGGTTATTCGTAATTGGTAAATCCCCAGTATTAAAAGAACCCGAGCCAGCATATGTTTTGGATGAACTTACAGGAGACACTTGAATTGAATCACCAAATTGAACAATCGCACCGCTTCCTACACTTATTATTTTTATAGCTCCTACAATAGCAGGCATAAGCAGACATCCTTTTTCATGGTTTCAATATTTTATTGTATGTTTCCATTTCTTTAGATGTTCTGCTCTTTTTGTCAATTCACACATTTAGATAGATAAGAATACACTAGTTAATAATATGTATAGGAAAGAGGTAGGGAATATGAGTAATTTATTTGATCAACATCAATTTAACAAGCTTATTAGAGATCAAATGGGTAATACAAATTTAAATAATATAGATCCAAACAACTTAGATTTATCATGGATAGATAAATATGTTTCTGATACGATAGAAAAAGCTTTTTCAAGAACATCATCCACATCCAATGTAGATTCAAGTAAACCTACAACGAATACGAACACAGGTGAGTTAAAAACAGATCTATTAGATATACATCATTATTTAATTGCTAAAATATATATTCCAAAACATATCGACCATAAAAAAATTAAGCTCGGTCTCAATTCAAACAAACTTAAAATTAAAGGACTGCCAAGTGGGAATTCACAAACAATAGACCTTCCTACACATATTGATACTTATGATACAAAAGCCATTTATAAAAATCAGATATTAGAAGTTCGTATGCCTAAAGTGCCTGACGACGATGAAGATTACAATAGTGTTAAAGTTCACTTTGATGATTAAATAAAAATAATATAAAAGAGGATAATATGTTTACTATTAGGTACATATTTCCTCTTTTTTTACTTTGATTCCATTTACCCACTCATTTGAAAACATTAATACATAGTATATAAGTAATTATAAAGATGGGGGGTGGAAAATAAAATGAGTCAGAATGATTTTGAAAAAAATCATTTAAAGTCTGAAAAGATAACTATAAATGAAGAAGCATCTTTTTTTGATATTAATATACGTACACAATATACATTTTGTGTAGATGACAATACACTTCATTGTGTTTTAAACTTTAATATTCAAGATCCAATAGAACAAGTTTCTATTACGGGATATCTTCAAACTAAACTTCCAAATAAATCTGATTGCAACTTTGTACGCATGGTTGTTGGTCCTCCAGAAAAGGAAGATCCTATATCAAACTGCAGGCTAGAAGATATATTAAAAACCTTAGGGATTAAATTTGAAAAAAATCCTGTTTATCAGGTTACAGTTGATGCCTCTTTTGGTACTCCAGGTGTTCTTAGATCATTCTATGGAGCTCTTTTTTGTAAAAAAGATATCGATGTTCAAGCCATGTACTTTGGAGAAGCTATTATATGCCCCGATATTACAACCTTCATCGATGCAAAAGGTGATGTTTGTGAAATCGTAAGACTTTTACGAGATCGAGAGGTCAATCAATGTCCTCTGCTTTGTGATGATCCTTCAGAAGATAAGTGCAAATGAAAGAAGATATAATTAAGAGACCTTAAAAAGGTCTCTTTTTTGTTTAGAAATTATAATTTCTGTCCAATTAAAACCGCATATCCAATATACTTATGATATGCATTCATCAGCTCTTCATATTTTTTTACGGCTTCAAACACTTCTTTATTTTCATAAACGTCAGCATCTGCTTGTTGATTTTCATCAGGAAATTTCATCTCTTTTTTCCACATATCCGAGTTGAATTTGGCCGGCTTCCAAATCTCAACATGACTAAAACCTACTTCATATAACTGTTCAGTCCATTCCAATACTGACATCATTTTTTTAAATCCATAAAATTCAATCATTTCTTTTTGATAATTCACTGGAATCTTTTTGGTGACAACCATCTCCCTGTCATATAATGTTCCTTTAGGCTTTAAAACACGAAAATATTCACTACAGGATAATGTATGGTCTGTAAAAACTGTAACAGACTCAACCATTACAACATCAAACTGATTAGAATCAAAAGGTAAAGATGTTACATCAGCTTTGATAAAATTCACTTTTACTTTTTCAGCTTTTGCTCTTACCCTAGCTTTTTCTAACATATCCTCTCTAATATCGATCGCTGTGACCTTATATCCCTGACTTGATAAATAACAAGCTGTTCTACCTGTTCCACATCCTACTTCTAAAATTTTTGAGCCTTTTTTAATAGGGTATTGTTCTAACTGTTCTATTGTTTCGGAGAAACCACCAGGATGAGCATTTCCAACTCCTAATTTAGCAAGCATATCTAAGTAATCCATTCATTTTCTCCCTTCATGTCTTTAAGCTCCATAACCAGCGAGCTCTCTTTAGTTGAATTTATATATTGTATGTAAGGCAATAAAGTTGTGATTATCAAATTATGAAATAACATAAAAAAACACCCTCATTAAATGAGGATGTAATTTCAAGTTTCTATATTAGATTTTTACCCGCTGTAATCTCAATGCATTTAATACCACGGAAACAGAACTTAATGCCATTGCTGCCCCAGCAACCCATGGAGCCAGTAATCCAATCGCTGCGATAGGAATACCTAATGAATTGTAAGCAAGAGCCCAGAACAGATTCTGTTTAATATTAGCCATCGTCTTACGACTCATATAAATAGAATCAGGAATACTGTTTAAATCTCCTCTCATGAGGGTAACATCGGCTGCATCCATAGCAACATCAGTTCCAGTACCAATTGCCATTCCAATATCCGAAGTAGCTAGAGCTGGTGCATCATTGATACCATCACCAACCATGGCAACCTTTTTACCTTGATTCTGAAGTTTTTTCACTTCCTCAGCTTTACCCGCTGGTAAAACTTCAGCTAATACATCATCTATTCCTACTTGAGTCGCAATTGCTTTCGCTGTACGCGTATTATCTCCTGTGATCATAATAACCTGAATGCCCATTTTTTTAAGACGCTTTACTGCTTCTTCAGATGTTTCTTTTATTGTATCGGCTACAGCAACTATACCTGCATATTTTCCATCTATAGCGACAAGCATTGCTGTTTTACCTTCTTGTTCTAATGTGACCATAGATTCCTGAGCATTTTTTATCTCAACTTCGTATTGCTCCATCAAATTTCTTGTCCCAATAAGAATTACTTTTTCTTCAACAATACCACGTATACCGAACCCTGGCATTGCTTCAAAATCATTTATTGAAGGGAGTTTAATTCCTTTCGAAAGAATTCCCTTAACTATTGCTTCTGCTAAAGGATGTTCAGAATTTTTTTCTGCGGCTCCAACAAGTTTTAAAAATTCATATTCATCCATCTCAGTTAACACATCCGTTAGTTCAGGTTCACCTTTTGTAATTGTCCCCGTTTTGTCTAAAATAACGGTATCGATATGCTTAGTGGATTCCAAATGTTCTCCACCTTTAAATAAAATACCAAATTCCGCTGATCTCCCTGAACCAGCCATGATAGAGGTAGGAGTCGCTAAACCTAACGCACATGGACAAGCAATAACTAAAATCGCAATGGCTATTTCAAGTGCAGTTGCAAATTCCCCTGGTTCAATCATTAAATACCAAATTAGGAATGCCAATAGAGCTATGCTCACTACAATTGGAACAAATATTCCAGAGATTCGATCAGCAATTCTTTGTATTGGTGCTTTTGAACCTTGTGCTTCTTCCACTACCTTGATAATTTGCGCTAATGCTGTTTCTTTACCTACTTTTGTTGCTTGAACTTGAATAACTCCGTTTTTGTTCATTGTTGCACCTATAACATTATCACCGATCTTTTTCTCAATCGGAATACTCTCACCAGTTAACATAGATTCATCTATTGTAGAATGTCCATCAACTACTTTTCCATCAACAGGCACTTTTTCTCCTGGTTTTACGATCAATACTTCGCCTACACTAACTTCTTCCACTGGAATGTTCATTTCCACTCCATTACGGATAACTAACGCTGTTTTTGCTTGTAAGCCCATTAAAGATTTAATAGCCTCAGATGACCTTCCTTTAGCTAATGCCTCAAACAATTTTCCTAAGATGATTAAAGTAATTAGAACTGCACTCGTTTCGTAATATAATGCTGGTGTATGGACTTTTTCTACCATCAAGCTCCATTCTATTGTTAAATACAAACTATAAAAATAAGCTGCAGAAGTACCAAGTGAAACTAATACATCCATGTTGGCACTCTTATTGCGTAATGCTTTATAGGCTCCAATATAAAAATGTTTACCAATGATGAACTGCACAGGTGTTGCTAATGCAAACTGAAACCAAGGATTCATAAATAAGTCTGGCAACCAAATAAATGAGGTAAAAGAGAAATGACTTACCATTGCCCACAACAATGGAAATGACAATATTGCTGACATGATAAATTTCATTTTTTGCCGTTTTATTTCTTCTGTACGATGATCTTCTCCCTTACCTTGTTCTTCTTTTTGTATCGCTTTGTAACCTAATTTCCCCACCTTTTGAATCATATCCTTCACTGATACTTCTTCTGAGGTATACTCTACATGTGCGCTTTCCAAAGCAAAGTTAACATTTGCATTAATTACACCTGGTAATTTATTTAGACCTTTTTCTATTCTATTGGCACAGGCCGCACAGGTCATTCCCGTTATATCAAAATCTACTGAACTTTTCACTGTGCCGTAACCTAATTTTTCAACTTTCTGTTCTAGTTCGTTAAAATTTACTTTTGTTGGATCATATGAGACTCTGGCTTTTTCTAAAGTAAAATTCACATTTGTTTCACTTACGCCTTCTATTTTTTGTAATCCTTTTTCTATTCTATTCGCACATGCTGCACAGGTCATACCAGTAATTTGTAGGGATGTTTGTTTTAGTAAAGGCTGTTTAGATTCCATTATTCTCACCTTCCATTATACCTATGGGGGTATAATTTAGTTTAAAAAAAATCCTCCCCCAATATAACTTATCATTTATACTACATCATACCCTTGCTCTTCAATCGCTTCTTTTATAGCTTCTAAGTTTATGTTTGACTCTTCATAATTAACTTCTACAGAACCATTTTTTAGATCTACACTTCCTTTAACACCCATTTCCTTTAAAGTACTTTCAATAGCATTTACACAATGGTTACAAGACATTCCTTCTACTTTTAATGTTTGATTTTTCATAATTTAAACTCTCCTTTTAATATTTTGCCATATATAATAGTTATTATTCGTTTTTTGAGGGACTTATATGATGAAGCTGGTTATTTTAATAATTTATGAACAGTAGTTAAAAGCTCATCTATAACTTCATCTTCACCTTCTTGTATACGGTCCACTACACAGCTCCTCATATGAGCTTCTAATAAAAGTTTCCCTACACTATCTAGTGCAGATTTTGCGGCTGCAATCTGATTTAAAACATCATCACAGTAGGTATCTTTTTCTATTAGACCTTTGACACCTCTTACCTGACCCTCGATTCGATTCAAGCGTTTAATTAGATCCTTTTTCATTTTTTCAGAATGATGACTTTTTCGTTCAGATTCTTCCGCATGACAAGATTCTAAAACTTTATTATTTTGATTCATATCCATAAACACTTCATCCTCCTCACATTTATATATTATACCCCCACAGGGTATATGTCAATAAAAATTTGAAATTATTTTTATAACAAAAGCTCCTATAGAAGCTTCTCGGAGAAGTAGTCGAATACTTCATTAGTGGTAGCTTTTGTTGAAACTTAGAATTTGAAAAACTTATAAATTCTTAAGTTATAAAGAAAAACCCGCTAATTAGCGAGCTTTACACATACTATATAATTTTTAACCTACATAAAGCAATTATTAACAATTTATTCAATCATATCCTCTTCCTCTTCTTCTTGATAAAAGCCAGCAAATAACCTACCCCCATAGGGTTCTAAGATAGAATCAATAAAATCAATTAATTGTTGTTTATCACTTGTTTTATAATAACTTTCAAAAGCAGAAATAAATTGTTCAGATACCCCTTTATGGTATGCAAACAATTCTCTATACAACCATTTACCGTCTCCCAACCACAAATCATTTACCCTTAAAATAAATGTAGCACATAGAGTAAATAATTTATTTACAATAAAATAATTTTCCATTGTATTTTGTGAAGTAATTAAATCTTCCAACTGATCAGTAATTTCAAATCTCGCAAAATTCAATTCATCAAAGCTCCAGCTCGGTGGACCTTGTTCGAGATGTTCTTCACACATTTTTTTAATGGACTCAGCTTTTCCATTATCTTTAACTACAAATCCCTTTGTACAAATGATATAAATTGTTGGTAAAGCAGATGTATCGTTTCTATTCAAAAATTCTTTAAAATTGCTTTCATTAAACCCAAATACCTCTGCAGGCCATGGGGCGTAATCATATACCCTTCTGAAATGAAAAGTGATTTCATCATCAAAAATAACAATATCTAAATCCGAATTCTTTTTAATACTTTCTTTCTTTGCACTCGCAGCCAAAAAAGCAGCACTACAGTTTGGAAAATTTAATTCCACAAATTTTGTAGCTGCCTCCATAGGAGTTAGATTCATACACATACACCACCATAAAATAATATATAAAATTGTATGTATTAATCATAAGATTAGTGCATCGTTCTCCATCTGCAATAACTTCTGTGCCAATCTCTAACTGGGATCTGAAATTAACCAAGCCGCTTCAGCATAGATTTGTTTTATAGTTTTAAATAGAAGAATGTAAAAGTACGACTAATATCAAATCGTTAAAAATCGCGATGTAAATTCATTAAAGTTAAACGAGAAAGGGTTGTTAAAATGAGCATACATATAGAAGCAAAAAAAAATGAAATCGCAGAAACAATTCTGTTATCAGGTGATCCATTACGCGCAAAATATATCGCAGAAACCTTCTTAGAAGATATTTTTTGTTATAACAATGTTCGTGGCATGTTAGGGTTTACAGGTATATATAAAAATGAACGTATTTCTGTTCAAGGAACAGGAATGGGAGTACCTTCTATCGCCATTTATGTAAATGAATTAATTCAAAGTTATGGTGTGGAAAATCTAATTAGAGTTGGAACATGTGGGGCAATTCAGAAAGATGTGAAAGTACGTGATATCATTCTTGCCATAACCTCCTCAACAGATTCTCAAATGAATCGTATTGAATTTGGACCTATTGATTATGCTCCTACAGCTACCTTCAATTTATTAAAAAGAGCTTATAACGCAAGTATTGAAAAAGGATTAAATCTAAAAGTAGGTAGCGTATTTACTACGGATCAATTTTATAATGATAATGCACAGTTTAAAAGGTTAGCTCGCTATGGCATACTCGGAGTTGAAATGGAAACTACAGCATTATATACATTAGCAGCTAAATTTGATGTAAACGCACTATCTATTTTAACTGTAAGTAATCATATTTTAACTGGTGAAGAAACTACTCCCGAAGAAAAAGAAACTACTTTTAATGATATGATTGAAGTAGCATTAGACACTGCAATAAAAAAGTAAATAATCATTATTGTTCAGAGTGAAATAATTGGACTGCCTCTCGTATAGAAGTGGTTTATAGTATTCAAAATCAAAAGGAACCATTCACTGAACCCTCTTTCATTTTCCATATCAACTCAGGAATGAGCGGCAACTGATTCAGTTCTACCCCAGCTGCAATCGATAAACTGTTTGCCAATGCAGCAGGCATACCAATTAAACCGTGTTCTCCAACACCACGTGCACCATATGGACCCTCTTGAAAAGGAGTTTCAACAAATTCCACTGCATATTTTGGATGTTCACCAAACCGGAGTGATCGATATGTTCTTAATTGTGGATTTGATACTCTTCCAAGTTCATCAAATACAAAAGTTTCTCTTGCAGCAAAACTTAATCCCATGCTCATTCCCCCCATAACTTGGCCTAGAGCAGCTTTTTCATTTAACACTTTACCAATATCAATTACTGTAAAGGCCTTAATAATTTTGTAGGTATAATCCATTGCATCAAATTCAACCTCTACACCTTGTGCTGCAACGCCCCACTCTGGCCCTAATTTTCCTGCTCCAGTTTCCGGGTTTAAATAAGATATATGTCTTTGAATATAGTTTCCCCTACCAATAATTTGACCTCCAATTACATTTCCATTAGGATATTTGTAACCAAAGGCAATGTCTTTAATATCTAAACCAATATTGGGGTTATCTCTTAGGAAAACTCTACCGAATCCGATCTCTAAATCTTCCTTAGAACATCTTAGTATACAGGCAGTTAAATCCTTTAATTGTCGAATGGCATCGTCTGCAGCACTAAGTAAAGCTCTACCAGCCATAAATGCACCTCTACTGGCTACGGTTTTCCAATGCTCTGGAGTGGACTGTGTATTGACTTCCATTTGCACATAGATTTGATTGATATCGATCTTCATTTTATCAGCTAACATTTGCGTAAGAACGGTTTTAGTTCCTGTCCCTATTTCTACAACTCCAGAAATAATATTGATGCTTCCGTCAGGATTAAAGGTTAGAATGACCCCTGATCCACCATCGGAGGGTATCACCGAGTTTTTCCACATACAGCAAATTCCTTTTGTACGTACTTTCGTATCACTAATTTTAACAATCTGCCCTTCATCCCAATTCATGATCGTTTTTAATCGATGAATACATTCAGGTAGATTACCTATATTACTTTTATTTACAAGCACTTGAGTAGGTGTTGTATCTCCAGGCACAATGGCATTGAGTAATCGTAATTGCAAAGGATCTATCTTACTTTTTTTAGCTAGTATATCCATCGTTCTTTCAAAAACAAACATTGCTTCTGAATGCCCATAACCTCTGAAGGGGGCAGCATAAGGATGATTTGTATACATACATAAAGAGTCACACCAAATGTTATCTATTTGATAAGGTCCCGTACAGTTAGCGCCTGCTGCGCGGCTGATACTAACTGCACTATCTGAATACGCACCACCATCAAATAAATATAATATTTCTGCTGCTTGTAATTTTCCATCTTTCGTACACCCAAGTTTTATAGTTGCATCAAGTCCAATATGAACAGGTGATGTGATTAAATCTTCTTCTCTAGAATTTAAAATCTTCACTTTTCTTCCATCCACAGCTTTTGAAGCAAGATAAGCAATCAATTCTAATTGAACGGAGTCTTTCCCTCCAAAACCACCACCAACAAATGGTGTATTTACAATCACTTTGCCAACATCAACAGCAAAATAATCATGCATTAATTTTTTAATAATAAAAGGAGCTTGAGATGAGGAGGTAATGACAATCGTTTCATCTTGACGGATTTCTGCAATCACACATCTTGTTTCCATAGCAGCATGATCGGATGGAGAGAAAGAAAAACTTGCCTCAACTACAACATCGCTTTTATTCCAACCTAACGTTATATTTCCTTTTCTGATTTTTGTACGATTAGCAATGTTTGTATCTTTTTCTGGGAAAGCTTCCTTCAGATGTTGATATGAATCTAAATTTTCATGAACTAAGGGGGCATTTTTTTCGTAAGCTTGAGTTGAAGAGTTCACTACAGGTAATGGTTCATATGTTACTCTGATTAGATTTGCGGCATTTTTTGCAAGCATTGGATTGTCTGCGACAACTACAGCTACGACTTCACCATAATAACGTACTTTATCATAGGCAATGGGTGGACGATCACGGATTTCTTCACCAGTGAGAGGGAGAGGATCTCCTGTTAATATAGCTCTTACACCGGGAGTATTCCGTGCTTTAGAAGTATCTATATGTTTTATTTTTGCATGGGCATATGGACTGATCAGCATTTTTGCATGAAGCATCGCGGATTGGTCATCCCCTGTATATTTTGATTTACCTTTTACTTTATCAAGAGCTTCTTTACGTATAATACTTTTTCCAATTGTACCCACACCCTTTTTCCTCCTCTAAAAAAACTTTATATATTGTATTTAGAAGTGAAAAAATTAATACCATAGACGAAAACGGAGGTAAGAAATATAAAAGATGAAATTAAACTTGAACCGCAGGTTTATAAAGGATAAAATAATAACCAGATTTATGTGAGGTTAGGTATGGGAAAAGGCCGATTTGATTTCATAAATGAGTTTGATATAACCTGACATTAATTTATAATAAAATGAGCAAAATATTTTTAACTAATTTTTACTTTATAGTTCGCTCATAAATTTAGTTAACCTTTCAAAACGGACATTAAATTCATATTTAATTTGTTCCTCATCCAATATGAGCATTTCTTTATTTTTAACGAGCTGTTTTCCATTTACCCATACATCTTCAACATCACATGCTCTTGCAGAATATACAATATTTGAAATAAAATCATATTTGGGTAATACATGAGCTTGATCGGTATTTATAGCAATGAAATCCGCTCTCATGCCTACTTTTAACATACCTACATCATTTAACCATATTGATTTGGCGCCATCGATCGTTCCTAAACGTAAAGCGTCTACTGCAGAAATAGCTGTGGGATCTCCTGTATTTCCTTTGTGAATTAATGCTGCTAATCTAACTTCCTCAATCATATCTAAATTATTATTACTGGCGGCACTATCTGTTCCTAAAGAAACAAGAACCCCTTCTTTCAATAATTTCGGCAATCTGGCGATACCACTAGCTAATTTCAAATTACTTCCTGGATTGTGTGAGACATGAACTGAAAATTCTTTTAAGATATCAATTTCTTCATCTGTTAAATAAACCGCATGAGCAACTAAACATGGATGATCAAACACACCTAACTTTTGCAAATGGGCTACAGGCCTTAAACCGTACTGTTTCACATTTTCTTCAACTTCACTTAACGTCTCAGACATATGCATATGAATGGGCAACTTTAATTCCTTTGCCACTTGCAGGATTTGTTCTATAAATTCAGGAGTACAAGTATACAAAGAATGAGGACTCATCATCGTCGTAATTCTTCCGTTTGCTTTTCCATTCCAATATTTTGAAAATGTCTTAGCCTCTTTTAATATAGCTTGTTGTGCCTCTTTACCTCCAAATCCTATTAAACCTCTAGTTAAACAAGCTCTCACTCCTGAAATTTCAACCGATTGTGCTACTTCATCCATATGATGATACATATCTACAAAACAAGTGATACCGCCTTTGAGCATTTCCAAAATGGACAAAAGGGTTCCCCACTTGACATCTTCTTTTGTAAATTTAGCTTCGATTGGCCAAATCTTTGCTAACCAAGTTTTGAGAGCTAAATCATCCGCATAACCACGAAGCAATGACATCGCTGCATGAGTATGTGTATTTATTAATCCAGGCATATAGATACGATCGGCCCCATTAATCATTTGATCATAGTTATTTTCACCTTCAGGCTTATCTTTCCCTATGTATTGAATGAATTCATTTTCAATAACCATATATCCATTTTTTATCGTTTCATTTCCATTCATCGTAAGAAAGGTTCCATTTATTATTAGTAATTTCATTTCAAGATTCTCCTCGTATAGTATATTTATATCTTTAGAATGAGGTAATTTTCAGTTTAAAATCTTTATTTAATAACTTCATACTATTAAGGTTTGAATTTTTCGTGATATCCCTAAATGAAACTAATATGAAACTTACAGGTAATCGTTATCTTTTTTTAACCTGTATTATTGCTTAAAAAAGTATGTAGATATAATTATTAATTACTACAGCAGGGTTTTAGCAAAAGTTAAGACTTATTATAGATATATATAACGAAATATTCGCATCCATACTTTCATTATTGTAGAATTTTTCTGGTATCATCGAAGTCCTATTATTTTCCCATTAGCTAGGTGATAGGTTTTCTTTCAAATCATCAGCTCGACAGCATACATCGCAAACAAAAAAACATCTATTTTTTTAAAAATAGATGTTATCATTTATGTATGGTGCCGGTGAAGGGACTCGAACCCCCACTCCATTGCTGGAAACGGATTTTGAGTCCGTCGCGTCTGCCAATTCCGCCACACCGGCATGTATATTATTAAATTATATTTTTATCTCATTACATTTTGTCTATCAATGAAGATTAACTGGCACGCCCTGAGAGATGCAGTACCTGACTGCGATGCTTTTGCTTTCGAAGCTTATGCTCCGACGAACTCTAACGTTCGAATTATCTCTAGCGTTTAGTATTTCTATGATGTTTCAAATGGCACGCCCTGAGAGATGCAGTACCTGACTGCGATGCTTTTGCTTTCGAAGCTTATGCTCCGACGAACTCTAATGTTCGAATTATCTCTAGCGTTTAGTATTTCTATGATGTTTCAAATGGCACGCCCTGAGAGATTCGAACTCCCGACCTTTTGATTCGTAGTCAAACGCTCTATCCAGCTGAGCTAAGGGCGTATAATAAAAATGGTGCCGAGGACCGGAATCGAACCGGTACGGTAGTCACCTACCGCAGGATTTTAAGTCCTGTGCGTCTGCCAATTCCGCCACCCCGGCACATTATACACATTCTATTAAATTTGTGGAGGCGCCACCCAGATTTGAACTGGGGATAAAGCTTTTGCAGAGCTCTGCCTTACCACTTGGCTATGGCGCCAAATTATCATGGAGCGGACGACGAGATTCGAACTCGCGACCCTCGCCTTGGCAAGGCGATGCTCTACCACTGAGCCACGTCCGCGTAATGGCTGGGGATACAGGATTCGAACCTGTGCATGACGGAGTCAAAGTCCGTTGCCTTACCGCTTGGCTAATCCCCAATGGGGCGGCCGAAGGGAATTGAACCCTCGAATGCCGGATCCACAAACCGGTGCGTTAACCACTTCGCCACGACCGCCGTAAAAATTTACTATCTTACTTTTTTTCTCTGGCAGGGGCAGCAGGAATTGAACCCACACTAACGGTTTTGGAGACCGCTGTTCTACCTTTAAACTATGCCCCTATAAATGGTGGAGGATGATGGATTCGAACCACCGAACCCGATGGGAACAGATTTACAGTCTGCTGCGTTTGGCCACTTCGCTAATCCTCCAAAATGGTGCCGTCGAGAGGACTTGAACCCCCAACCTACTGATTACAAGTCAGTTGCTCTACCAGTTGAGCTACAACGGCGAATGTTTCTAAAAATGGTGGCTCGAGACAGAATCGAACTGCCGACACGAGGATTTTCAGTCCTCTGCTCTACCGACTGAGCTATCGAGCCTTACTTATTATGATTGTAATGGCGAGCTGACGGGATACTCTTACTTCGTGCGAGAATGCGATGCAATCCTTCTGAAGTTTATGCTCCAACGAACCCAATGGGTTCATCATCCCTTGTTATGTTTTAAATGGCGGAGCTGACGGGATTCGAACCCGCGATCTCCTGCGTGACAGGCAGGCATGTTAGGCCTCTACACCACAGCTCCACATTATGATTTGGTTGCGGGGGCAGGATTTGAACCTACGACCTTCGGGTTATGAGCCCGACGAGCTACCAGACTGCTCCACCCCGCGATAATATTATGGTGGACGCTGACGGGATCGAACCGCCGACCCTCTGCTTGTAAGGCAGATGCTCTCCCAGCTGAGCTAAGCGTCCATATGTACTTTGTAGGATTCTCATCCCTGATGTTAATTTTTAATTGGTGACCCGTACGGGATGCTCTCCATTCTATTACGAGACTGCGATGCAACCTCTTACGAAGATCATGCTCCGACGAACCCTTGGGATTCATTATCCCTTGATGCTATTTCTTTTAGTGGTGACCCGTACGGGATTCGAACCCGTGTTACCGCCGTGAAAGGGCGGTGTCTTAACCGCTTGACCAACGGGCCACAATATATATTAACCTGAGTGGCGGAGAGAGAGGGATTCGAACCCTCGAGACGCTTGTGACGCCTACACGATTTCCAATCGTGCTCCTTCGGCCAGCTCGGACACCTCTCCGTGGCTCCCCGAACAGGACTCGAACCTGTGACAACTCGGTTAACAGCCGAGTGCTCTACCAACTGAGCTATCAGGGAATATTAGAGAAAATCGCTTCAGGGTGTTCCCTGAAAACTAGATGCGAAACAAAGAGTAAATTAACGTCACAAATGCGAGTTTATCAAATGATGAATCAAATGTCAACACAATATTTGCAATTTAATTATAGGAATCTCATTGCCCTACTTAGTGCTATAAGCCCTTGTTATGGGGCCCCTGAAAGTAATCGGAGTAAACTCCAACGCTTTTCGTCACTTTTTGGGGTGTTTTTGGATAAGCCCTCGACCGATTAGTATTCGTCAGCTCCATGCATTGCTGCACTTCCACCCCGAACCTATCAACCTCGTCGTCTTCAAGGGGTCTTACTAAATTGGGAAATCTCATCTTGA
>NZ_SIJC01000019.1 GCF_010078385.1 Chengkuizengella sediminis | reverse complement strand
AATCGAAATAACTTTATGATATTTTATGCGGTAAGAAATCTATTCGATTGGACTTAAATAACAATGTAGCAAAATTGTGTTCTCTCCTATTCCTTATACTTATATCTTGCTATAAATAAAAAAATCTATTATACAGAATACGCAATACTTTTCTTTCAAGGTCGGTAAGCATCAGGACACCCCCACAATATCACCAAACTTAATCCACTCATATTCATGCTCATGCTCTAATTTAATTTGTCTTAATTGGGTATCGAATTTAGCTACTGTTCCAGTCTTAAATGCATTCTGACCAAAAGCTCTGAACAATTCAACTGTAATTTTTGATTTACTTAACATGGAATCTGATAACTGTTGAGATATAATATTGACTTCTTCCTCTGCAAGTTCTGGTTTCGTTTTTCTATTTCTTTCTTTTTGATAATAGTTCATGAGTTCTTTATGTTCAGGTAGTATTATACGGCTTGCTTCCCACATCATATTAGAACCAGGTGTTAGTTTATTTTCTTTCATTTGTT
Source organism: Chengkuizengella sediminis (assembly GCF_010078385.1). NCBI lineage: Bacteria > Bacillati > Bacillota > Bacilli > Caryophanales > Paenibacillaceae > Chengkuizengella > Chengkuizengella sediminis. Next base: position 45,159 of record NZ_SIJC01000019.1, on the reverse strand, counting down.
TCACCCCTTAAGAACATTTGTTCTTATTATATAAGAGGTACAGGAGGATACGCAAGAGCACAATTTAATATTTCCAAAACAAACACCCAATCAAAACACTCATAAAAACATATGATGGATTAAGAGAATAAATAAAACTAGAACTATTTCAAAAAAACAGAAGACCACTTTCAATTTGATGTAAACCTCACTATTTATAGTGGGGTTTTAATCTATGAAAAATGTGTACTTACCCTAAGACACCCGTCCAATCAAAATAGATTTTCCTTTCATAGTATATATTACATCTAATATAGAAAGGAGGGATTAACATGAGTGGACACAGTGGTTCTGCTACTGGTGCAGCTATTGTACTGGTATTATTTATACTTTTGGTTATTATTTTAGTAGCTGCAAGTGGAGGTTCGAGATATAATGAGGGTGTCAATTTCGAGAACTTATGGATGCGAGCATTTTGATAAAGTTTTTGGGTACTTTAATTTTGTATTAATTTTTATATAAATATTTGATACCCCCCACCAGCTACACTATGAGCCAGTGGGGATCTATTCACTTCTCTACTGTATTTTTCACACCACTCCATAATCCACTAGCAGCTAATCCCATTACAATACCAACTAAAATAGCTTGCTTTGGATCACCAGGAGCCACATAAAAAATACCAGTTGCTACCCCTAATACCAAGGATAAAACTGGTTGAAATTTAGCCCCTAACCCTAATTGTTTTGCTAAGTGAACTAAAGCGACTATAATCGGTACGATTGCAATATCGTATACTTGAAAATCCATAATTAATTTTCCCCTTTCAATCTAGTTAATATAACGGCTAACTGTTCTCTAGTAACTGGCTCTGTTGGTCTGAATGTATCGTCTTCAAAACCTATCATTAACCCTTGTTCAGCTATATTTTCTATAGCCGTAACAGCCCAATAGTTATTAGGTACGTCTTTGAATTTTGTTTTTGCTTGATTACTCATTTCTACATCACTCCTAAACTTGTTCATATCAATTACAGGACAAGACTTCCAACTATATCCTAGATACTCAGAATGTCCTTTAATCTGTGTAACATTTGGAAGTTGCCTTTTCAAATAATCTACTAACCATAATGATGATTGATATTGTTTTTTAGTAGGTAACTGTTTTCTAAAGTCGCCAACCATGCAGATTCCTAAAGCATGTTTGTTGGAGTTGCCAACATGATAAGTAATCACATCGTGATCCCAACACCAATAGATTCTACCGTCATGGTCAATGACATAAGGGTAGGCAATCCCTGGCCAGTTGTTATTACCTACATGATACCTTGCAAAAGATTCAGCACTTCCAGTGAGGGTAAGTGAATGATGAATCCCGATGGAACGAATATCTTCTAATCTACGTTTTTTATATTTCTTTATTTTATGTTCTGGTAGTTTTCCTCTTAGATCAGTTATATTAGGAGCTATCACGCTATCACTTCCTTTCTAAATTCACTGAAATAAATAGAAGATCACCGCACCAATCGTGGCAGTGATCACATATTTAAAAAGCTCCATCCAGCCTTGACGTTCTTTAAGATTGTTTGCTGTGGTGTTTGATAAAGCATTGAATAATTTTGTTTCTAAACTATCTAACTTTTGCAGGATCTGATTTACATAAGCTTTTGTTCCTTCTTGATGTGCGTATAATTGCCTTATATCCTCCTCATGTCTTTCATCATTAATTTCCAATTTATCAAGACGACGTTTCATTTCTACTTGCTCAGTATCCAAACGATTGACTTGTCTCATAATTTCTTCCAATCTCTCCACCCCCTAAAAAAGACATAAATAAGCAACCATACAAAAAGGACCGCAAAGGGTCCCTGAGTTAAAAAATATTGAATGATATTTAATTCCAATCTCCCTCACCCTCCTTAAAAAAAATAACCCTGCCTATTTAAAGCAGGGTTCAGAACCACTGTGTCCACTCATCTTAATCCCTCCTTTCTATATGATGTACTATATACTATGTTAAATCATACAAACTGCTGCAATGGGCTTTGTATAGTACCCTGCCGAAATTCTTCAACTCTTGCAGCTAATGCCTCCATCTCATTAAATGTATCTAGGTCTCTAGTGAAATCTAATAGATCTTGTGGATTTGTAAAATCAATTGAACCCCCTGATGAGCCATATCTCGAACGTCCTCTTGCAGCAACTAATATGATAACGAGAAGAATAAAGAGTACTAGGGCAATGGCAGCTATTCTACTAAATCCTTTTTTGGATGCTTTTTTAGATGCCATAGAATCATCCCTCCTTTCTATATGATGTACTATATACTATGTTCAGAAAATCTATTTTGTTTGGACTGGTGTTCTAGTGCAAGTACACATTTTTCATAGATTAAAACCCCACTAATAAATAGTGAGGTTTACACCGTAGAGAGATTCTATGAGCGCACACCCTCCTATTACTAGGAGGTAATATATTCTATGTTAGTACCTTTCATTTGGTATAGACAAGTGACTTGATTGTTTGAAAATGTGTTATTATACCAATTCAAACAAATAGGGCATCACAAAAACATTGTGCGCCCAATCTCCTTGTGAGCGAAGAAGATCTTGTTGAAGTAATTAGTATGATTACTAGGAGTATAAAGAGCACTAATACAATACCAGAACCTGTAGCAGAATTATGCTTACCCATAAGCTCAACCTCCTTCCAATATGATGTAATATATAATATGTTCAGAGGATCTACTTTGTTTGGACTAGTACCCTAGTGCAAGTACACATTTTTCATAGATTAAACCCCACTATTTAATAGTGAGGTTACCGTAGAGAGATTTTATGAGTAAATTAGTAGGTGCCAACATATTCTATGTTCATACCCTTCATTTGGTATAGACAAGTGACTTGCTTGTTTAAAAATGTGCTTTATCCTAAGTTTGTTACTAGTGCTCAGCTATATTAAAGCATAAAAAAAGAACCAATACAGTCAATGGCTCCTCATCGTTAATAGAAAAGGTTTCCCTGCAAATGGTGCTTCAAAGTGTTTACATTTTGTCTCAATAAACTTAATTCTCTTATGTCCATCCTCGAAATCAACTTTAATTTCAGGATCTTCAAAATGTTGCAATAGTTTATCCAGCATTAACTTGAGTTCATGGCCAATTAGAATTTTACCTGATTTACACTTACTGATATACTCCAACAAATAAGAATGAGTACCATCATACTCAGCCTGAATAACGTTATAAGGATAATCACTCATTCAAACTCATCCATATCATCGTCCTCATCTACAATGTTCTTTTGAAAGACCCCTTTCAGTGTTTTGATTGCTACAGCATAACTATTAATATTTTGCCTGTATTGTTTAGCTGCTTCTACAGGTTTTTGTAGTTCTGGACATTCAGGGTGAACTTTAACCATACCTGTTTGTAGTAACACCTCTTTAAGCACAGTATTTTCAGCTTTAAGATAGGCAGCATCATCAATTAATCCTTCTACTAGCTTCCTCTTTGACTCTTCTACTTCTTTGAATATCTCGATTAATTTCTCGTATTCTTTCTTATAAATTTCACTTTTTGTATCAATTCAAAAAACCTCCAATCAATTTCAAAATTTAAGGTCTGTGTGTAAATTGGGTAGGCAGCACGGTCTATAAAAAATACCCCTTTAATTAAGAGGTGGGGGGGTATCAATAAATGGCATATCATCATATATTCTTTTAGAAATCCAAATTTCATACATACACTTGCGTATAATATCTTAGCAAAATCACTCCACATTGGTTCTTCTGAAAGAAAATTTGTATTATCTGTGTCACTAATCAAAGCTTCCATTATTTTGTCGTGAAGTTTAATTGAAATACCATCCTTGCTTTTCTTTACTTCACTGATCATTGAGCCATCGACTTGATCCATATCTTTGAAATAAACCTCGTTAGAAGATTTCAACATAGGAATGATATCCTTCACACTTAAATCTGAATTTAGCAGTGCTTCAACCTCTCCTGTAACGATGTCTTTTCTAAAGAAAGTAATAAAGTCTGTAATGTCAGCAAAGGCAATTTTGATGTATTTATTCAAGACATCCATGGCATCTAAAAATACTTCTTGAGCCATAGCTCCTTTTAAGTGTTTAATTTCTTGTGAAACTTACGGTTTCTTACAACTCACTCCCTGTAACATGTGCTCTATCAGCAGCATAACCTGCGTTAATAGCAGATTGGGTTGCATTGAAGGTTTTTACATAGTAAATACAAAAAAGCCTTTGTTTATCGGTTAATTCGTCCGATTCAATAAGGCTCTTTACTACTTCATTTGATTTCGTTTTCTCGGTTGCATCCTTTGCAACCTTTTTTGCATCCTTTTTATTTAAGGTTGCATCCTTCTTCCACTTTTCTCTGCTCTTTCTACTCTTTAATGTTCCAAGTTTAAGACCATGCTTGGTAGCCAGATCCTTTAACGTAATGTAGGTTGATTCGTATTCCTTTCTTATTTTATCCCAGTTCATATCAAGGCATCACCTCACACCTCCATAATTAATTATATGCATAATAAAAAGCACTACTATGAGTGCTTACCTTGAATTAATTATTTTCTTTTTTCTCATTTCTTTCAGCAAGTAGCTGCTCTATCAATTGATTATTACGTTCCATAATTTCATTAGCTCTTAGATCATTATCAGTTTTTGATTTCATAAAGCCCAAACCCTTAACTATCGCATAAATGTATAATACACTTGTCGCTAGACCAAAGACTATTGTTGCTAATGAAAATAAACCCATTAATCCATACATTAAGTCCATTCTCCCTTGTTGTTATTTAGTTGTATTCACAGATTATATTTTAACATAAAAAATCTTTTTCACTATTTTTTATCATCCTGCTTCCCTCCCCTAGCACAATGGATGATATTTTCCCATAAAAAAAAGAGCGCTTAATGTGCGCCCTAATGTTAACCGTTTAACAATAAAATTTTATTTTCAAACTATAAAGTAAATACAGTGGCTTTTAGACTTCGAGATGCAACAAAGATATCTTCTACAGAGAATGTAGAAACTCTTGTAACTTTTAGCTCATACGTATTGATTCCAATACTTGGATTATCATCCAATATAGGAAAATTTGGAAAGTTTGTATGCCTTTCTGTATTATTAGAATTATCATAATCCATTTCGTCATTTATTGTTGCAATGATTGTGCCATTTCGCATGATTTCATATCTCACTTCAAAAGTTACAGGATTCTCAAACGCCAGTATAGCAATTTGAGCCATTGAATCCAGTGATACTTGTGTTTTCTGTGGCTGTTTAACACATACATCGACAGTAGCTACAATTTCAAAATCACCATCATCAGGAAGCACGATTATATTTTCAGACGCTGGATCATACGGATCTAATACTGAAAACGTCTGGGCTACGACAAAAGGACCTTTCTTTAATCCCATAAACTTACCTCCCAACTTCTTAAATTAAAATATCATTTCACACTATCTTATGAACAATCTAATGTAGTTGCTTGGACTCTTATCTATGGGCTGGAATGGAAAAAGAGCGCTTATGTGCGCCCTTCTGTTAACCGTTTAATCATAAAATTTTATTTTCAAGCTGAGATCTATAATGTTATTACTGTTGCTTTTATGCTCCTGGATGCAATAAACAAAAGTTGTATATTCTCATCTGGTGTAACCCTTGTACACCTGAGATCATACGTATTGATTCCAGCACTTGGATTATTATCCACTAAAGGAAAGTTTGGAAAGTTTGTATGTCTACCTGGAGGTGTTGTAGAAGTAGGTACGTAGTCCATTTCATCATTGATCGTTGCAATGACCTCTCCATTACGCAAGATTTCATATGTCACTTCAAAAGTTGCAGATACATCCCCACCTGCCGCAGTTACAGCAATTTGAGCCATTGTATCTAATGAAACTTGTATATTCTGTGGATGTTTAACACATACATCGACGGTAGCTACAACTAAAGGCGTTGGAGGTATAGTGCTAGGAAGGAGAATTGCACCAGCATTAACATCATATGCATCCAAAACTGAAACCGTATCAGCTACTATAAAAGGTCCCTTTTTTAGTCCCATAAACTTACCTCCCAACTTCTTAAATTATCCGTTTATCCTATCTTATGAACAATCTAAAGAAGTTGCTTGGACTGATGTCTGTAGACATTCAAACAAAAAAGAGAGCTTATGTGCGCCCTTCCTTTATATCTCATAATATAATAATACTATGGATTAACCGTCAATTTACCGTCAATATTTCCACTCTCTTTCTAATACTCCCCAAAGCTTCAATGTGTTTGTTACTGAACATAACCCTTCTGTTAATCTCCGATCAAATGTTTTTGAACTTACAGAGTATGGCATGAAATTCATAGTTTCCTTGTAGCTGTATCCTCTTAAATGTCTATAGTACATTGCTTTCCGTTCTTCTTCGTCTATAATCAAGGTTACAGCCCTTTCAATGGCTTCAGTGAGTATTTTATATTCCAAGTATATTAACCGTCTTTTCTCGTCAAAAACTACAGTGTTAGCAGTCTTGTTTGAATAGTATTCCTCATTACTTTCCTTCTTTGCTGTCTCACCCTCAACGTCCGTTTCATACAAATCTACAGCATGTTTTTCATAGTCCTTCATCAAGATTTTCATATCAGGGTATTTTTTTAGGTAAAATTTCGTTTGTTCTTTATCTTGTTCAGTGATACTTGGAAATAACTCTATCATTTTTTTTCACCCCCAATGAACACTTATTCTTACCCTCGGTTAGTCCACCAACTACCGAGGGTAATTTCCATTTAAACCTCTTTCACAATTTCTTTTCCTCTTCTGTATCTAATCTTTGTCCCTTTATAAACAAATTCTCCAGTATGTTTAAGCCAAATTGTTTTAAATTTTTCTATATCAATGTTAATCACTTTGTTAGATTCAACATCATACTCACAACCAACACACATATATCGAACTCTAATTCCCTGTATTTCTTCTCTATTTCTCTCAATCTCTCAAATTCTTCTGATGGTAAGTTTGCATTTGTATCAACCAACCTCTTTCACTCCTTCCAACTCCTCTAAAGCTTGTAACAAACGTAAAGCATCACACTGCGTCTCCTCAAAATTAATTACTCTTCGCCTTAATTCATCATCTATCGGACCCCATAAAACGAATTTGCCATATTCATAGTTATCTGCATAACCTCCGTTAAATGCTAAAGCTATAGTACAAAAGAATTCTTCGTCTGCTGCATTGTCTATCTCTTTGTTTGTTACACCTACATCATTTAATCTTTTGCGGTTTTCTTCACTGTTTTCTATTAAGATATAGGCATCTTCTCCACCTGACTCTTCATAAACTTCAAAATTATTTAATACATCTAATACTGTTTGTTTATCTTCTATTGTTAACTCTCTCATGCTCTTACCCTCCCATTATTTAACACTTGTTCTTCTTTTCCCCCTTCATCTATCATTAAATAAACAATATAAAGGATAAATTTATGGATAAAACAACTCTTACTACTTACGTGCTTTTTAGCTTGATACATTGTGGATTTGTACTTTTTGACAATCGCTCCATTAAGAAGGCATTGATTAGCATACCAACATCATTTGCTATTACTATTGTGTTGCATTATTTTGCTGTCTTTTTCGGATTTAAGGCTTTACTTATACTAATTGCTACTCTTTTAGTGCTGATTATTTGGTTTAGACTGAACCACTGCTTTAAATCTTATAAAAAGAAATGATTTAATACTTATAAAATTCCATTTTATTGTTAAATTGCTCTTACCTCTTTCTTCACTGTCCAATGTCCCTTAAAACTCAAACAATTAATTGTTGTGCTGCTACTTCGTTGATATCCTTTCTAACTTCAATTCAATTGTTAAGCTGCTGGTTTACCCAACTTCCAAACTTGATCCACAATCTTTAAATAATCAACTGGAACTTTCCCTTGATTGATTGGATACGCATTTACGTCTAGTGTTTCAAGACTTATACTTTGTGTTCCTCGCTTCCCTTTCTGTCTACCCTCCCAATAGTGTTTGAGAGTGATAAAAGGCATGAGGTATATCGTTCTGTGTTTAACAAAGGAAATTAGGATAAAACTAATCGCTCCATGTCTATGACATTTCTCTAAATACTCAAATTGGTGATCCTCAATGTTAGAGAGTGGGAATCTATTAAGTTGCTTTGTTGACTTCGCTTCAAACACAATTGAAAGTCCTTGATATGTTCCGTCATAGTCCACTGTTGATGGCTTTTCAAGAAACCCTGATATCCTGCCACCACTCATTCCAAGTATTTTTACAGGTGTTGGACGTTTATTGATTACAGCTTGTCCCTTACGTTCATACATGGCATTGGTGTAATCTATCATTTGTTCAAACCCCATTCCTCGGTTAGCGTAAGTCATTCCAAATCCCCCTTTTCAACACCGACCAAATTAGTATCTATAATCAAATTCCTTAGTTTATCTATACCGTTAATCACTTTATTTCCTGTCTGCTGCAGTTCCTTTACTATTTCAAAATTTTGAATGGATGTTGATTTCATCACCGACATTCAACAATTTTGTGTAGTCTAAAGGTTTATCCATTAATAATCTCAATTCTCTTTCCGTTGCAAAAACTATGAAAGTTCTTTCACCGTCCACTACTTCCCCTTGACCTGCAATTATCATATCCTCACCCTTTCTCAACTAACCTCTTCCACTAACTAACTCCCTTGCATCTTCACCATCAATTTGTCTTGTTAACTTTAATTCATCTTTTGTTTCTGCCCTACCACCTTCAGATGGTTGAATAACAGAGAGTTTAGGTTTACCAGATGTTCCGTTAGATCTTGTTTTGTATTGATTCCGTTGACTCTTTTGGTTCTCAAATTCCTTTTGCAACGCTTTGATATCTTCTAAGGTTCTAGCGTTCTGATCGACTAGTTTTCTAATAAAGCCATGAATGAGTTTGTTGTTTGCTAGATTTGTTGCTTCTTCAAGCCTGCCACTCTCACCTACTGTCATTTTCTTTCGATCCTTAATATCCGATTCATTTCTAGTAGTTGTATCCAGTATGCATCCATTCTTTTCACTCGATAAGTTCCAATCATAAATTTCTTGTAGCATGATCTCTTCTATGGTCATTGCTGATGCTGCACCAGAATCTAAAATGGCTTTAATTGTTGCCATCAATGGCTATCACCTCACTTTATTCTAATTTTCTTTGTATTAATTAGTGAGTATGAAAGATATAACACAACTAGATACAGCTACATTTTGATTTTCTTCTTCCACAATCACAAGTCCTTGCCCTACATCACCTATTGTGCCTTCCACTGTTTGATCAAAAAGTCTAATTAATACTTCCTCACCTCTTGGTAATGAGTTCGTGAAATTGGTTATGGGGTTTTCGCAACAAACACATTCTCCTTTGATATTTTTTTGTATTGGTTTTAAATTTACTGTAAATTGTTCATCTTCTAAAGATCTAATAGTAGTTATATTACAAATAGGAATAGTTGCCTTTTGACCACCAAACACTTCACCAGAAACAATAAAATTTTTCACCTCCATAATTGGAAAACAAAGAGAACCACCAAAAGTATTAAAAATAATTTCTTTTCCCATTAATTGCTCTAAAACACATTGCATTGGACCAACACAACAATCACAAATGGTTTTATCAAATACACCCATGACATTACCTCCTCTTAGATATTTTTAAGATAGGTTATGCAGTAACAGCATTCATTGATTGGACGAAAGACTTATTTTATTTTTAATTTTGTCAAAAGTTATCCTCGCCTTTTCATATAATTTTTTTCTAATAAAAAAAGAACGCAACAATGCGCCCTTCCTGTTATCCGTTTAATAATAAAATTTTATTTTCAAACAATCTATGATGTAAATACTGTTGCTTTCAAACTTCTGGATGCAACAAAAATCTCATCTTCTATTTCACTTGTTAAAACCCTTGTAACTCTGAGTTCATACTTATTGATTCCAGCACTTGGATAATTATCTAATAGTAAAGGAAAGTTTGGAAAGTTCGTATGCCTTCCATTTTGACCCATAAAACTAGCAGGAACAAAATCCATTTCATCATTGATTGTTGCAATGACAATCCCATTACGCAAGATTTCATATGTTACTTCAAAAGTAGAATCAGTTGCTCTTACTGCGATTTGAGCCATTGAATCCAGTGATACCTGTGTTCTCTGTGGATTTTTAACACATACATCGACAGTAGCTACAATTGCAAAATCGCCATCATTAGAAAGCTCGATTATATTTTTAGACGCTGAATCATATGGATCTAATACTGAAAATGTCTGAGCAACAACAAAAGTTCCTTTTTTTAGTCCCATAAAATCGCCTCCCAACTTCTTAAATTAAATACCATTTCACACTATCTTATGAAGAATATAACTTAATTGCTTGGACTCTTATCTATAGACATTCGTATAATTAAACGCTCTAACAAAAAAAGAACGCAATAGCTCCCTTCCTGTTATCCGTTTAATCATAAAATTTTATTTTAAAACTGTAATCTATACTGTAAATACAGTGGCTTTTAAACTTCGGGAACCAACAAACGTTGCAGATGACCAAATACTCTTGTACATACGAGTTCATACGTGTTAATTCCAGCACTTGGATTATTATCCACTATAGGAAAGTTTGGAAAGTTCGTATGCCCTTCCTTCGTCAGCAACTGCATAATCCATTTCATCATTAATGAATGTAAGACGTTCTCCATTACGTAGGATCTCATATGTCACTTCTCATTAAATTATCCGTTCATCCTATCTTATGAACAATCTAATGAATTTGCTTGGACTCTTATCTATGGGCTGGAATGTAAAAAAGATAGTCTCAATGGAGATAAGATTCCCCATTGAAACTATTTATTGGTCTATATACAAAGACCCGCTGCTAAAATTGAAGTACGATAGATTCCAAGCCAAATCCTCCGCTATTACTCTTGGGGAATTTTGGTTAAATGTTAATTGAAAGTTAGTTAAATTTAAACAAAAACCGCAGCTGCTAAAATGATAACTAAAAGAATGAATAGTACTAAAACAATTACAGCTCCACTACTTGAACGTCCACGGGAATAACCACCATAACAACTCATTGTAATATCCCTCCTTTATTTATGACGTAATATAGAATATGTTTAGATATCTAATGTGATTGGACTGATGTTCTGATACAAGCGCACATTTTTCCAATGTGCTAAAATCTATGTAACAGTAGTAATTGAATAAAACACAGAAAAACCTCACTTCATAGATCATAGATAGTGAGGTTTTTTTATTTTTTCTTCCCCCTTCTAATTTGTTGCTCCCAAATGTCAGTAAATCCTGACAAAATAACTTCCATTCATCATGTTCGTACAGTAACATTTTCACTACTCTTTCAGCATATGTTTTAACAATGTTTATTTTATAGGCATAAAATATCACCATTATGACTTCAAAGAGAGGACGGAAACCTTATGTGTGGAATAACTGGATGGATTAATTGGAATGATGATTTAACAAAGTACCCAACAATTCTGGAAGACATGACAAAAACACTAGCTCCACGTGGACCTGATGCTTCTGGAACTTGGATATCTCCTCATTGCTCTCTTGGTCACCGCAGATTGAGTGTCATTGATCCAGAAAATGGAGCACAGCCGATGTGGCGTAAATATGATTACCAAACATTTGTCATTGTTTATAACGGTGAGATTTATAACGCATTTGAACTTAAAGAGGAACTTATAAATCGTGGACATACATTTCAAACTAATTGTGATACAGAGGTTGTATTAATTTCTTACATTGAGTGGGGAGCAAAATGTGTAGAACGTTTAAATGGAATTTTTGCATTTGCAATATGGAATGATTTGCAAGAGAAATTATTTATAGCAAGAGATCGGGTAGGAGTAAAACCTCTATTCTTCTCATACCATCATTCTACTTTTTTATTTGGATCAGAGCCAAAAGCCATATTAGAGAATCCTACATTCAAACCAGAAATTGGTGCCGAAGGTTTAGCCGAAATATTTGTCATTGGACCAGCTCGCACGCCAGGACATGGCATATACAACAACATGGAGGAATTAAAACCCGGTTATTGTTTGGAATTAGAAAAAAATGGTTTGAAAAAATATCCTTATTGGAAATTAGAATCACACCCTCATTTTGAAAATGAAGATCAAACAGCTCAAACGATTAGAGAACTATTGATCGATACAGTGGAAAGACAACTTGTTTCAGATGTGCCTGTATGTACATTATTATCTGGTGGTTTAGATTCTAGCGCTCTTACAGCGATAGCAGTAAATTATTATAATCAAACAAAACAAGGAACTGTGAATACATTCTCCGTCGATTATGTAGACAACGAAATTCATTTTAAAGAAAATGATTTCCAGCCAAATTCCGATCAACCCTGGATTCGACGAATGAGTAGTTTTTTAAACACGAATCACCAAAACATACAATTTGATACCCCAGAGTTAGTAGAATCTTTAAAAGCGGTTGTGGATGCACGTGACACTCCTGGAATGGCTGATGTGGATGCTTCACTTTATTTATTTTGTCGTGAGATTAAAAAACAGGCTACAGTGGCTATATCTGGCGAAGCTGCCGATGAGATATTTGGTGGATATCCTTGGTTTCATAGGGAGGATTCTTTAAATGCAAATACTTTTCCATGGTCACTTACACTAAATAAAAGGCTTGAAATTTTATCAGATGAACTAAAAGAGTGGATTCGTCCAGAACAATATGTAGAAGATCGTTATGCACAAGCAATAGGGGAAGTTCCCCATTTAAAAGGAGAAACTAAAGTACAAAAACAAATGAGACAAATGTCTTATTTGAATATTACTCGTTTTATGCCAACTTTATTGGATCGAAAAGATCGGATGAGTATGCGAGTGGGTCTTGAAGTTCGTGTTCCGTACTGTGACCATCGTTTAATTGAATATGTATGGAATATTCCCTGGGAAATTAAAACAGCAGGAGATCGTGAAAAAGGCATCCTAAGAAAAGCATTAAAAGGAATCCTGCCTGAGGATGTCATTCAACGTAAAAAGAGCCCTTATCCTAAAACACATAATCCCGATTACACGGAGGCTGTAAAAAAATGGATTTTGGAAATACTTGATGATCCTTCTTCTCCACTACAATCTTTAATTAACGTAAAAAAAATTAAGGAAATCGCCAACTCCGATGTAAAATCTTATCATTTCCCTTGGTTTGGTCAATTAATGTCAGGACCTCAGTTATTTGCTTATTTAGCTCAGGTGGATTTATGGCTTAGAAAATATAATATTAGTATAAAATGAATTTTATACTAATACACTTATCAATGACCATTAGAAGAAATGCTGCCGAATCCTTCTTTAGAAGTATATTTCTTTGTGAAGGATGCTCCAACATTCAAAACGTCAAAATTCCGCAACACGTAATTACTTTTATTTCTTCACACTGCAAATAAACATAAATAACATTATGGAAATTGAAAATACTTGCCTTAGAGAAAAACTAATAATAAAGGGAATAAACGGTCTTATTTAGTTATTTTTTAAGATTTTTTTAAATTAGCGGGAAATATGGTCCTTATTATGTTGTATCTAGTCCAGATATGGCAGTTTTATGTGAATATGGATGAAATAAGACCAGGATTTCCCTCAATTTTTATTTTGAGCTAATTTTATAAAGGATAAGACCAAAAATTCCCGTTATTTCATAACTAAATCTCTTCCAACTAAAAGTGTATACCACATCTAATATTAAATTTATGAATCTTAAACTAAAGAAGACTCGCCAATTGACGAGTCTTCTTTAGTTTATTCTGTTTTTCCCGCATTCCTCAAAAACTTCCTGTATTGATAATTCCTACAAAATAGCTCATCCATGATCAGATACGATGGATCAGTACAACTGTCCTAGTTTAACTTTCAGGTGGAGGATGATGAAAACGCCACTGACAGAAAGGTTTACTTTAATATTTCGTATAATTTATTTAATGCATTTGCACGGTGGCTGATTTTATTTTTTTCATCAACATTTAATTCTGCCATTGTACTTTCATATTGAGGCAAATAAAATAGCGGATCATAACCAAAACCAAACTCACCTCTTGGTTGATCTATAATCCATCCTCTACATGTCCCTTCAACCTTAATCACTTGATCTGAAACAGGATTTACAAGCACAAGCGCACACATAAACTGTGCTTGGCTCAAGCATCCATTTTTATCAGGTTCGATATTTAATTTATTTAATTCACTTAGAAGTTTATGATTATTTAAACTATCATTACCATGTTCACCAGCATATCTTGCGGAATAAATACCAGGGGCTCCATTTAATTGATCAACGCATAAACCTGAATCATCTGCAATGACTGGGGTGTTCAAATGATTGGCAATGATTCTTGCTTTTTTTTCTGCATTTTCTATAAAAGTATTGCCATCCTCAATAATTTCTGGGACTTGATCGATATCTGCTAAGCTCCGTACTTCTTTATTTAATTTGTGAAACAGCTTTGTAAATTCTTTAACTTTTCCTTGGTTTTTAGTAGCTACTATTACAATTTCTTCGTTGATCATTATTTAACTCCTATTTTTTTACTAATCTCACCTAAAGCATCTTTTTGTAATTGAATAATAGTTTGAATCCCAGATTCAGCTAAATCAACTAACTCTGTAAATTCTTCTTTGGAGAATGGTGCATCTTCCCCTGTACCTTGTAGCTCTACAAATTTACCTTGACCTGTCATCACCACATTCATATCTACTTTCGCTGTGGAATCTTCTTTATAATTTAAATCTAACAAAGCTTTTTCATTAACAATCCCTACACTTACGGACGCTAAATAGTCTGTAAGTGGAAATTGCGGCAACTGTTTTCCTTTGAAAAATTTATTTATTGCAAGTGCAGTGGCTACAAAAGCACCCGAAATGGAAGTCGTACGTGTACCTCCATCCGCTTGAATTACATCACAATCTAAAGTTATCGTTCTTTCCCCCAATGCCTTTAAATTCACGACAGAGCGAAGTGAACGACCGATTAAACGTTGAATCTCCATTGTTCTACCACTTAATTTCCCTTTTGCCGCTTCACGTTGATTTCTTGTTTGAGTGGCTCTAGGGAGCATTGAATACTCTGCATTGATCCAACCTTTACCCTGCCCTTTTAAAAAAGGAGGAACTCTATCTTCAATACTTGCTGTACAAATCACTTTCGTATCACCAAATTCAATTAATACAGATCCTTCAGCATATTTGTTAAAATCTGTTGTAATTTTAATCGGTCTTAATTCATTATTTGATCTTCCATCTATTCTCAATTTAGTTCCCCCTAATATTGTTATGAACTTATCGTATGCATTTTTTTATTTAGAATACACCTCATTTTACCAAAACATTGATTTAACTTAAACCCACAAGCTTTATTTCTGCAAAAAAAATGAAACCGTCAATTCACAATCATATTGACGGTTAAGGTATAAGCTTCAAAGCTTTACTTCACTTTTGTGGGTACTATTACATTTCAAATATATTCATATAAGCGGGTTTTGTTACTGGTGTATTATAACTTTCATCATTAATTAAAAACTGAAATTGTGTAGCATTCGTATTTTCAGTAAGTGATAAAATAATGGACTGTAAACTTTCTTCTGATACCATTTGATCTATACCTAAAATATGATCACTTAGGTTCAACGTTATTAAGTCTTGGGATTGATCAGTATTGATAACTTCAACGGATGAAATCATCACAGAATTTAAACCTGAAGGCTCAAATGGTCCTTTTATTAATTCATTCAGTGTGGCTACTACAATATCATCTGGATTTTGAATTAACCTTGTAACAGGTACATAATAATTTTGCAAATCTTTGGTCTGGTTTAAGAAATATAATGTAACAGGCGATGTTTGACTTAGCGGAACTCCTTCAGACTTTTCAATATTAATCCCCATCTCTCTAGATAATGGCTCATGAAGTGGAATTCCTTGTGCAGGCATTTTTTTCAAAGTTTCTCCATTTACATTAATAATAACTTGATCAACAGTTGGAAAATCTGTCAAGGCCCATGTAACTGCTTCTAAAAGCTTACGTTCGTCATTCATTTCATAGTTTAAAAAATCTTCTGAAAAATCTACAATAGCTAGTTGATTTTCGATATTCAGTCCTAATATTTCTGTCCCACTCGGAATCACAGGAGTGAAATCATATGGTAACTTTTCAGAAATAGGTCCATCCTCTACCATATATCTCAGCTTTTGCTTTGCAATTCCCTCCACATAAGGAATATTCATAGTTACAGGTACGACATAACCATATTGATCTTTAAAATATAAGGACATCTGCACATTTTCAATTGCTTCCTCATCGCTGTATACTTGATCATCATCGAGTTCTAAACTGGCCATGATATCGTTAGGAGGCGGATCAATCAGTTTACTTTCCTCTGCGTCCCATAACGAACACCCTGCTGTCATTGCCAGGAGAACTAGAAGTGATACGAATGTCACTTGTTTTATCCATTTGTAATGATTCATGTACTTTTCCTCCCCATCTAGGTTTTGTACTACTATGTATACGAGCTTAGTTATAATTTATACTTCATTTTGTCCAATTTTAATTTTGAAAAAAATATTCAAGTGTAATCAGAGACATAATTTCTTCTTTTTCTGTGATGATTAGGAAATTAAAATAGGATAATTCTATTGTGTATTGTTTAAAATAAGGTACATATCATACTTGGAGGAAAAATTTAAATGTCTTATCAATTAGATAGTGAAAAAGTAAAACAAGTAACTCTGGAAAGTTTGAAAAAAAGAGGGGTTAGCTTAGAGGATATAGCTGAATTAGTTTTATTTTTACAAAAAGAATATTTTCCTGATTTAACAATTGAATATTGTGTGAAGAATGTAGAAAAGGTTTTACAAAAACGAGAAGTTCAAAATGCTATTCTAACTGGAATTCAATTAGATATATTGGCTGAGCAAAAAAAATTAGAATCTCCATTATTAGAAATGATTGAAAATGACGAGGGGTTATATGGATGTGATGAAATTTTGGCCTTATCCATCGTAAATGTATATGGGAGTATTGGTTTTACCAATTTCGGATATATAGACAAATTAAAACCAGGTATACTTAAAAAATTAAATGATAAAGATGATCAACCTATTCATACGTTTCTAGATGACATCATAGGTGCGATCGCTGCCGCTGCAAGCAGTCGAATCGCACATTCAAAACATGGAGCTGTGGAATAATGACTAAGCTTGTTTGTGACCTACTAAAATAAGACGTGGAGACGTTTTTTCATCATAAGGAGCCTGATCATAATTCCCAAACACGTAATCCAACTGCAATTCAGCAGAAGATATCATATGTTCAAATGCAGACAAATCGTATAACTTTACTTTTTCAATATATGTACGTTCTTGATTTTCACCTTTAATGATAATACGTTTTTGTACAAACTCCTGTTCAATAGTACGATATTCTTCAATTTTCACACCCTCTGTAGAACGTTCTGAATAGGGAACCAAATGTTCTTTTACAACACTAGCATTCAAAAAATCAATAATAAATTTCCCGTTCGGTTTTAAAATACGACTTAATTCTAATAAAACTTTACTGTTTTCTTGATCTGATTCGAAATAGGCAAAGGATGTAAATAAATTTACTACAGCATCAAAAGATTCATTTGTTGGAATTTTTCGCATATCCCCATGAATCCAAGTTACTTTTTTATTCTTATCTAGTTTTTTTGCTTCTTGAAGTAATACTGCTGATAAATCCATACCAGTAACTGTATAACCAAATTCCGATAAAGCCATTGAGTGTCTTCCCATACCACAACATAAATCAAATACAGATGATTTATCTTGTAAATGCAACCATTTGATCATTTTTTTTACTTCTTCATAAGCATTCTGTAAATTTCTATGTCTATAAACCAATAAATAATCTTCACCGAAGCTATCTTCGTACCAATTATGCATAAATGATTCCTCACTTTTAAATTCGTGATATTTATTTTAACATTCAAAAACCTTCTTTTCCAATCCCATAATAACAGGAAAGTCAAAGAAGGTATTCAATGAATGTGAAATATACACATGATTATATTTTCAATTCTCCAAGCCTTATTAATTCAACGACTGCCTGTGAACGACCTTTAACATTTAACTTTTGCATGACATTGGAGATATGATTTCGAACTGTCTTTTCGCTTATATACAACTCTTTAGCAATTTCTCGAGTTGTTTTGTCTTGAACTAACAGTTCGAATACTTCACGTTCACGGTTTGTTAATATGAATTTTCCTTTATCGTCGCTACCCTTCAATATCGTCACCCCTCCTTGTTTGGGTTTAGAATTACAAGGTCAAGGGATACAGTCAAATTATTTTATGAAAAGTAGCGGTCGATGGTGCGGCAGTTTTCGAAAAATAGGCTATAAATTTATCTATTTGTTCGATTCATTATACTGCGCTGATTATTGTTGTCTTTATAATCTACATTTTTATCCATATTCATTGGGAAAACTCGATTCATAAATGTATTAAATTCATCCATAAACCCTCTAACAGGTCTACCTTCACCAATATCAACCATGTAATTATTAATACGGTCTACAAAATTGGCATTTGCAGAAACATACACATTTTTCACATTATTATCCATCGATTTTACTTTACTGGATATTTTCTTTTTCACATCATCTGTCATTGTATCAGAAAATGATCGAACCTTTTTACCTGTATTCATTCCTAAACCATAGTATTCAGTATTACCTTTAGAGGTGCCTTTAAGCGATTTTCCTTTCATGGATTTTCTTGTCATTCCATTTTTAGTATTGTCAGTTAATTCCACTGCAATGTAAGCATTATTATCCGTTAGTAATACATTTGCTCTATTTACTTCTTTCATGTTTACAATTGCATTTGCAATCTTTTTACTTTCTCTCACATTTGTATTTTGGTGTACATTATTTGCACGCATGTCACTGGCCCGTAGTTTATCTGTATTTAAGATGTTATTTCGGGTATTCATACCTAAACGGTTTGCATTGTAATTCCTATTCGAGTCATATACTCCATACGGGCTAACATTATCCCCTGTTCGATTATCCATAGCACCTTCATTATCAGTTGTACAAGCACTTAATGAAAAGATAAGTGAACCAGCAACAATTAATTTAGTAAACATTGAATTTACCATTATACGCCTCCATCCTATATTGATTTTTTGTATCTCTCTTAGGATGATTTTTTAGCTGAAAAATAAACATAGAATGCTTTGGTAATTCGTACTGTACTTTCCTGAAAAGTTAATATCATATTTTTTTATGAATTTTGTAGTACATTGACAAATCAAACCCTTATCTTCATAATTAGCACTAGGTACTAATACTTAAAGATATTCAGATTTTTCTAAACAATATATTTATTTTATAAAAGAGGGGTTAATTGTAATGAGCAACCTAAATATGAATTCAAAAGCAAGAATTTCTGCTATTGGATCTTATGTACCAGAAAAAGTACTTACAAATCATGATTTAGAACAAATCGTGGATACTAATGACGAATGGATAGTAAAACGTACTGGAATTAAAGAGCGACGCATAGCTGCAGATAAAGAATACACAAGTGATTTATGTATCGCAGCCATTAAGAATATGATGGAAAGTTATGAGGTGGATATTGAAGATACAGATTTAATTATTGTAGCTACAAGTACCGCTGATTTTTCATTTCCTAGTACAGCGAGTAGACTTCAAGCTCATTTTCAGTTAAAAAAAACAGGAGCCATTGACCTTAGAGCTGCATGTGCAGGTTTTACGTATGGCTTGCAAGTTGCAAATGGGCTAATCACTGCTGGTCTCCACAAAAAAATTATTGTTATCGGTGCAGATGTATTATCTAAAATAACTGATTATACAGATCGTTCAACCTGTATTTTATTTGGAGATGGTGCAGGCGCTGTAATGGTAGAAAGAGATGAAAAACAGCCTAGTTTCATTTCTTCCTACAATGGTTCCAATGGTGATGGAGGAATCCACTTATATCAAACAGGATTATCCAACAATTTAAATGGGGTTGATCTTAAAAATGAAGGCTTTTTAGTCCAAAACGGTCGTGAGGTATATAAATGGGCGGTAAATCATGTGCCTAAAGGAATGTTAAAAGTTTTAGAAAATACAGATTTCAGTTTACAAGATGTGAATTGGTTTATTCCTCACAGTGCAAATCTAAGAATGATTGAATCTATATGCCAAAGAAGTGATTTTCCAATTGAAAAAACACTGTACAGTCTTGTACATTGTGGAAATACTTCTGCTGCAACCATTCCATTATCTATTCAAGAAGGTCTAAACCAAAATAAAATCAAAAATGGAGACCATTTGTTACTTTATGGTTTTGGTGGTGGATTAGTTTATGCTGGTTTATTGGTAAAATGGAATTTGAATCCTAGAAAATGAAGAACATCCTGTTTTTGATTCAATAATACTACGATTCACCTATGGCAATCCAAGATAAGAAACCATGTTGTTCTATTTCTTCATCTCGTTCTTCATTATTATTTTCAATAAGAACAATATCAATAACTGCGTATTCCGCAGTTTTTTCATTTAGTGCTGCAAAACAATTTGAACAATCTGTCATAGCTACAAGAACATAATCCGTATTTTTAAATGGAGTATCAAAAAAAATGAACATCTCTGTACTTTTTTCATCAATATTCAATTTAAATTCAGTATTGTTATATTGATGGATCGTTTTGAGTTGTTCATTTTGCTTATCATCAACGTTGCTATCGGTTTTATCACGATAAGTTATCGTCGGTTCTTCATCATCAAAACTATTATATTCAAAACTAAATTCAAATGGATTCGTATAGATCAGAGGTTTATTTTTTTTTACTTTTTTCTTTTTTTTTGATGATTTTTGTGGAATTTGATTTAAAAATTGAAAATCAGGAAACCAGCTTATGTCATGGATGGGTATATTCTCTCTAAAGGAATCTATTTTCTCTTCATCCAACCACACTAATTCATTTATTGAGGGATCTATCTTTTTCATTTTTTTATTACGATTCCGCTTTTTTTTCATTCCAAAACCTCCCTTTACGTTTATTTAGTAACATATGTCATCCTCTATTGATATGTACAGGAATTCAAAGAAAATGTGCACATACCTAAAATAGAAAAAGTACTTGTTCTTAGTTTCTCAAAACTCTTACAGCAATCTTGTTGAAAAAGTTATATAATATGAATGAGAGCACATTCTAAACGATATGATTATGAACCAGGAGGGTGTTCAAACATGGATCATCTTACTCTAAACTGTAAATCCTCAGGTCAAATATCTTTATTTTTATCTGATGAAAATGTTGATAGATTAAAAAGTGTAATGTACTCCCATCATTTTTTACAACAACAATATTTGTTTCGTGAGGGAGAACCAGCTAGGAAATTATTTTATATAAATGAAGGTCAAGTAAAAATATACAAACTAACGGATGATGGCAAGGAACTCATTTTGTATATCCTACAAGAGGGAGATATGTTTTGTGAGTTTGGTGGAGTTGGTGATTTGAACTTCAGCTATTCTGCTCAAGCATTAACAAATTGTAATATTGGGATGATAGAGCATAGTGATTTGGAAATGCTCATTTATCAGCATGGTGATTTTGCTGTAGAATTTCTGAAATGGATGAGTTTATGGCATCGAAAAACAGAATCTAAGTTTCGAGACTTGTTATTATTTGGAAAAAGTGGAGCCTTAGCCTCTACATTAATACGATTAAGTAATTCCTATGGAAGGTTAACTGAAGATGGAATCGTATTAGATGTTAAATTGACGAATACCGATATAGCGAATTTAATTGGTACAACAAGAGAAAGTGTAAATAGACTTTTAAACAAACATAAAGACGATGGAATCATCAGCATGAAAAATGGAACCATTACCATCCACAAGCTAAATGATTTAAAAGCCATCGTCTCTTGTCCTGACTGCCCTATTGAAATCTGTCGAATTTAAATTATATTATAGGGAGAGAGAGCTCCGCCATCCCTTTTTCAACTACTTGAATTGCTCTTTTCAATTCTTGATCAGATGGGGTTCTAACTCCCTTTAATGGATATGAAAAACCTAATTGCTGCCATTTAAATACACCCATTCTGTGATAAGGCAGAATCTCTACCTTCTCTACATTTTTTAACTTGCCAATAAAGGCACCAAGTGCATATAAATCGTTATAATCATCAGTAATTCCTGGAATCAGTACATGTCTTATCCACATTTTTTTATGGTTGTCCGAAGCGTATTGTATGAGCTTCAAAATTCTCTCATTAGACTGACCAGTCAACTTTTTATGTTTTTCATCGTCCATTTCTTTAATATCTATTAAAAGCAAATCAGTTACTTTTAACAAATCTTCAATTTTTTTAGGATCATTAAAACCAGAGGTATCCAAAGCAGTATGAAGATCCCAGCGTTGTTTACAAGCTTCCAACAACTCTTTAACAAATAAAGCTTGTAAAGTCGGTTCTCCACCTGTAACCGTTATACCTCCTTTAGATCTTTTATAATAGTGAATATAAAGTTCTATCTCTAATAATATATCCTCAACTTTCCTTATATCTCCTTTGTTTCTATCCCATGTATCACGATTATGGCAGTATTGGCATTGAAGCGCACAGCCTTGCATGAAAAGCACGAATCTTATGCCTGGACCATCTACGGTTCCAAATGTATCTAGTGAGTGTATGCGACCCGTCGTGCTCATCATCTCTCATCCTTCCTAGAAGTTAAATATATCCTTTATACTGAACCGTGGAACGTTCGGTTTATGACATCTAACTGCTGTTCCCTTGTCAACTTCACAAAGTTTACAGCATATCCAGAAACTCTTATTGTTAGTTGTGGGTATTTTTCAGGGTGCTCCATCGCATCAATTAACTGTTGTCGATCAAAAACATTTACATTTAAATGGTGGGCTCCCTGTATCATATATCCATCTAATAATGCATGTAGGTTCTGCTTTCGAATTGGCTCCTCCTTGCCCAAAGCTTTTGGAATAATTGAAAACGTATTTGAAATTCCATCTAAGCTGTATTCATAAGGCAGTTTAGCAACAGAATTTAAAGAAGCTAGTGCACCTTTTGTATCTCTCCCATGCATAGGATTTGCACCTGGTGCAAACGGTTCTCCTGCTTTACGTCCATCAGGTGTAGTGCCTGTTTTTTTACCATACACTACATTAGAAGTAATGGTTAATATAGACATCGTAGGAATCGCTCCACGATAAGTTTGATGTTTATTTAATTTATTCATGAAAGTTTCAACAAGTGAGATAGCAATGGAATCTACACGGTTATCGTTATTCCCATATTTAGGGAAGTCACCTTCGATTTCAAAATCGATCGCAATTCCTTTTTCATTACGAATCGGTTTTACTTTCGCATATTTTATTGCACTTAATGAATCGGTCACAACAGATAAACCAGCGATGCCAGCAGCCATCGTTCGTACAATTTCAAGATCATGTAATGCCATTTCGATGCGTTCATAGCTGTATTTATCATGCATATAATGAATAACGTTTAATGTATTCATATATAATTTTGCTAACCATTCTAACATGTCATCAAACTTTTTCATAACCTCATCATAATCTAAAACCTCAGAAATAATGGGTGTATATTCCGGTCCTATCTGAATACCTAATTTTTCATCAACTCCACCGTTGATTGCATATAACAAACATTTTGCAAGATTTGCTCTTGCACCAAAAAACTGCATTTGTTTACCGATACGCATCGCAGAAACACAGCAAGCAATTCCATAATCATCACCATAGTGAGGACGCATTAGATCATCATTTTCATATTGGATGGAACTCGTATGAATTGAAACTTTTGCACAATAGTTCTTAAAATTCTCAGGAAGTTTTTCTGACCATAAAACGGTTAAATTTGGTTCAGGTGCTGGACCTAAATTATACAAAGTATGAAGGAAACGATAAGAGTTTTTTGTTACTCTTGTTTTTCCATCAAGTGCCATTCCTCCAATAGATTCAGTAACCCAAGTAGGATCCCCACTAAACAATTCGTTATACTCTGGCGTACGTAAAAATTTCACAATACGTAACTTCATGATAAAATGATCAACTAATTCTTGAACTTCTTTTTCCGTTAGCGTACCTTCTTGTAAATCTCTTTCAATATAAATATCTAGGAAGCTGGATACACGGCCTAAACTCATCGCAGCTCCATTTTGTTCCTTTATTGCAGCTAAGTAGGCGAAATATAACCACTGAATCGCTTCTTTTGCATTTTTTGCAGGTAAAGAAATTTCATACCCATAATGTTCTGCCATTTGTTTCAATTCGTGTAAACTACGTATTTGTTCATTTAATTCTTCACGATCTCTGATAACTTCTTCATTCATGACATCCAATTCTAATTGAAGCAGCTCTTTTTGTTTTTGTTCAATTAGTTTGTCAACCCCATATAACGCTACTCTTCTGTAATCACCAATGATTCTCCCTCTTCCATAGGCATCAGGCAATCCCGTAATAATCCCTGCTTTTCTCGCTTTCCTCATATCTGTTGTATACGCATCAAAAACACCTTGGTTATGCGTTTTACGAATATCTGTAAATACTTTGAAGATTTCATCTGGTAGTTTAAAACCATACGCTTCACATGCATCCTTGACCATTCGCACACCACCGAATGGTTGTATTGAACGTTTAAAAGGTTCATCTGTTTGTAAACCCACAATTTTCTCTATTGTCTGATCAAGATAGCCAGGTCCATGTGAAGTAATGGTAGAAGGCGTATTTACATCGACATTCAATACTCCACCATTCTCCAGCTCTTTTCTAGTTAATTCACTTATAATGTCCCATAAAGCCTTTGTATCCGTAGTAGGAGCTGTTAAAAATTGCTCGTCACCCTCATAAGAAGTAATGTTTAAATCAATAAAGTTTTTTACATCCATTTTTTTATCCCATTTTTCAGTTTGAAAACCTCTCCAAGCATCTAACTGTGTATCTGTCTGTTTTAATTCTTTTTCAACCATAGACATGAAAAACACCTCCTATTATTTTTACATCTATCACTTAACTATCCTTTGCAAATTAAGATTGCAAATGAGGATAACCAACAAACATTAGAAAGTTTGCAAGACAGCTTAGCTAGGATTTTCTCAGGTGGAGCAAATTGTCCACCTGAGAAAAATTCTTAAAGTGTTACATAAACTTATTCAAACTTTCCATAATACGCTTTTCTATATATTTCAGCTAATTCAGTAACTAATGGCATTTTAGGATTCGCAGTTGTACATTGGTCTTCAAAAGCGCGATCTGCTAAATAGTTTGCTTTTGCTTCAAATTCAGTAGGATTCACATTTACATCTTTAAATTTCTCTGGAATATTTAATGCTTTATTCAGCTTGCGAATCGCATTAATTAAACTATGAACTCCTTCTTCAGTCGTACTTGCAGGTAGTCCTAGCGTTCTCGCAATTTCAGCATATCTTTCATCAGCAACATAATGGTCATATTTCGGAAATGAAGCAAATTTAGTAGGTTTAGTCGCGTTATATCTAATGACATGCGGCAATAATATCGCATTTGTTCTACCATGTGCTGTATGGAATTCACCGCCCCATTTGTGAGCTAAGCTATGGTTGATGCCAAGAAAGGCATTCGCAAAAGCCATTCCAGCGATAGTAGAAGCGTTATGCATTTTTTCTCTAGATAATGCGTCTCCTACTTTATAAGAATTTTCAAGGTGTTCAAACACAAGCTGTATTGCTTTCATTGCCAATCCATCTGTATAATCGTTTGCCATCACAGATACGTAAGCTTCAATTGCATGCGTTAAAACATCCATTCCAGTATCTGCAACTGCTGTTTTAGGTAAGCTCAACACGTAATCTGGATCTATGATTGCAACATCGGGAGTTAATTCATAGTCCGCCAATGGATATTTTGTATTCCCTTGATCTTTGTCTGTAATAACAGCAAATGAAGTCACTTCAGAACCTGTTCCTGACGTTGTTGGAATCCCTACAAACTTTGCTTTTTTACCTAGACGTGGATATTTGTAAACTCTTTTTCTAATATCTAAGAATTTTTGTTTTAAAGAGTTAAAGTTTGTATCTGGATATTCATAAAATAACCACATTGCTTTAGCTGCATCCATTGGAGAACCGCCACCAAGTGCGATAATACAGTCTGGTTTGAAGCTATTCATCATCGCTGTACCTCGTTCGACTGTGTCTACAGATGGATCAGGTTCGACATCTGAGAAAACCTCAATATGAACAGGCATTTGTCTTTTGCGTAAATAATATTCTACCTTTTCAACGTATCCAAGCTTCACCATCATTTCATCTGTAACTACCATAACTCTTGTGATATCAGGCATTTTAGCTAAATATTGAGTAGCACCTTTTTCAAAATAAATTTTGTTTGGTATTTTAAACCATTGCATATTTACTGTTCTATGTGCCACTCTTTTAACATTGATTAGGTTCACCGCAGAAACATTAGATGTTGTACTATTATTACCATAACTTCCACAACCAAGAGTTAAAGATGGAAGGTTAGTATTGTATATATCTCCAATTGCTCCATGTGTAGATGGTGAATTTACGATGACACGACCTGTTTGCAATACTGCTGAGAATTCATTAATAACATCTTGATCTCCAGAATGGATAACAGAAGAGTGACCCATACCACCATAAGCAACTACTTCTGCTGCACGTAGTATACCTTCTTTAGCATTCTTCACTTTATAACAAGCTAAAACCGGACTTAGCTTTTCAGCTGACAATGGATATTTATCACCAACACCATCTAATTCAGCAACTAAAACTTTTGTATCCTTCGGCACTTTCAAACCTGCCATGTCAGCAATCTTGTTAGCAGATTGACCTACTATCACAGCATTAACTGCGCATTTCTCAGGATTAATTACTAATTTTGATACTTTAGCAGTTTCTTCTTCATTTAGAAAATAGCAGCCCATATCCTTCATAAATTTGGTAGTTTCTTGATAAATGGGTTCTTCAATAATCACAGACTGTTCAGAAGCACAAATCATACCATTATCAAAAGATTTAGAAAGAATTAAATCTGTAGCTGCCTGTTTGATATTTGCTGTTTTTTCAATGAAACAAGGAACATTACCAGGTCCTACACCAAGTGCAGGTTTTCCAGTACTGTATGCTGCTTTGACCATTGCAGATCCTCCAGTTGCTAAAACTAACGCCACTTCAGGATGGTTCATTAATAATCCAGTTGCTTCTAATGAAGGATTGTCAATCCATTGGATGCAATGTTCAGGTGCACCTGCTTGAATAGCTGCTTCAAGAATTGTTTTTGCAGCCTCTCTACTGCACCGTTGTGCAGAAGGATGAAATGCAAAAATAATAGGATTTCTTGTTTTAATTGAGATTAGAGATTTAAACATCGTTGTTGAAGTTGGATTTGTAACAGGCGTAACTCCTGCAATCACACCAACCGGTTCAGCTACCTTCTGAAAATTTTCATAAGCATTTTCTTCAATTACACCTACAGTTTTGTCATACTTTATACTGTGGTATATATATTCTGTAGCAAAAATATTTTTGGTGATTTTATCCTCATAAACACCTCTTCCAGTTTCTTGAACAGCCATTTTTGCCAATACCATATGACGATCTAATCCTGCTAATGCCATTTGTTGGACAATATGATCCACTTGCTCTTGATTTAGTTTTAAAAATTCTGCTTGTGACTTTTTAGCACGTTGTACTAATAAATCAACTTCTTGTTTTGCTGAAACTTGCTCTTGAACTTTCTTCTCTTTCATAGACATGAGTTCCACTCCTCCTCAATATTGGTTCAATCTATTTATTATTTGTTAAACTTGTTTGTTTATAAATTAATTATAGAATCAGGGGTTTTATAAGGCTGTGATTTTTGTCACAAATGCATTAGATTTGTAAAGAATCTAAGCTCTTCTTTATGTAAAAACCTCCAACATCACTTAACAAAGAGTGAAATTGAAGGTTTTATTATTTTCAGTGGTTGTTTAACTTGTTTGAGGAAATTCAGCGGCATGTAATTGTTTCTCTAGTTCTTTAATATGTTGAGACTTCTGTTCAGAAGACCAATTAAAAATTGACGCCATATATTCAATAACAGGCTTCTTCCATTTTCGTACCCAATCAATATTGAAAAGTAGTGCTCCAGTTCTCCTAATAAAAAAATCAACAGGTTTTGTGACCATCTCATATTGAATTCCATATAACAGCTGTACAAATATATCCAACGGCAAATCAATATCATATTGATGATGGCTTCTATATTGTTCAGCTAATTTAAATAAATTATCTACATTAGAACCATACAAGCGAGCGAGATGTTCTCCTTGTGCTCTTGTAAAGCCATAATTTTGTGATTCCTTTTCCTTTTCACTTATAAATGATGTTAGATGCTTTGCTCCCCCTACATCTCCACCAGAGATAGGTAATTGTTTGGTTTTGCACTCTAAGAAAGTTCTCCTTTCTATATCACTAAAATGTTTTGTTACTAGATCAACAACCGTCTCAGCCATTTTCCGATAACCTGTTAATTTCCCGCCAGCTATAGTGATTAACCCAGATTCAGATTGCCAAATCTCATCCTTACGGGATATCTCGGAAGGTTTTTTCCCATCTTCATAAATTAACGGTCTAACACCCGCCCAACTAGATTCAAAATCTTTCTCAGATAACTTAACAGCAGGGAACATATTATGAATAGCGCTTAAAATGTAATCTCTGTCTTCCATAGTCAATTGCGGATTTGATGTATCCCCTGAATAAACTGTATCTGTAGTGCCAACATAGGTTTTTCCATCTCTAGGAATTGCAAACACCATACGACCATCTGACGTATCAAAATAGATGGATTGTTTTAAAGGGAAAACTTTTTGATCAATCACCAAATGTGCCCCTTTAGTTAAAAGCAATTTTCTATTATTCATCGATTTATCCATTGTACGAATGTTATCTACCCATGGACCTGTTGCATTAATGACCTTTTTAGCATAAATTTTATACACGTTTCCTGAGTCAATTTCACGGACTTGAGCACCCGTCACTTTTCCGCTGTCATCATAAATCAGGTTGTCAACTTTTGTGTAGTTAACTGCATTTGCACCATACTTAACTGCCTCTTTTATTACCTCTATCGTTAACCTGGCATCATCAGTGCGATATTCAACATAATATCCTCCGCCTTTTAACCCCTTTTTTTTAAGTAAAGGCTCCTTTTCCAAAGTTTCTTGATAAGATAACATTCTCCTTCTTTCTGACTTTTTCACTTTAGCTAAATAATCATATATTCTTAACCCGATTGAAGTACTGAACTTGCCAAAAGTACCACCTTTTTGAATCGGTAACAACATCCATTCTGGAGTAGTTACATGAGGTCCATTTTCATATACAATAGCACGTTCTTTGCCAACTTCATTAACAATTCCTATTTCAAATTGTTTTAAATACCTTAGTCCGCCGTGAACCAACTTTGTAGAGCGGCTTGATGTTCCAGCCCCAAAATCTTGCATTTCAACTAGTACTGTTTTCATCCCTCTTGTGACTGCATCTAATGCAATTCCACAACCTGTAATTCCTCCACCTATAATTAGTAAATCCTGTGTTTCCTGACTCATTTCAGTTAGTTTTTTATGCCTGTTCAAGCTCGAAAATAGATTATCCATATTGTCCCTCCTAGAAAATAGAAAAAGACCACACACACTATGAATTAAATCATAATGTTATGTGGTCTCTCCTGATCTCCAACCTATTTATTAACTTAAATATATAATACCATACATTTTCAATTATTTAAATGCCATAGCTGCCTTAACTGCCTTTTTCCAGCCAAAATATAATTCGCTTCGTTTGTCTTCCTTTAACATTGGATTGAAGATTCGGTCACTGTTCCATTGATTAGCGATTTCCGTTTGATCCTTCCAAAAACCAATAGCTAATCCAGCTAAATAGGCTGCTCCTAAAGCCGTTGTTTCATTCACTAATGGTCTTTCTACAGAGCTATTTAACATATCACTTTGAAATTGCATTAAGAAATTATTTTTTACAGCACCGCCATCTACTCTTAATGTTTTTAATGAGATCCCAGAATCTAATTCCATTGCTGTAAGTACATCCTTTGTTTGATACGCTAAAGATTCTAAAGTAGCTCTAATGAAATGCTCTTTGCTAGTACCTCTCGTTAACCCAAATACACTCCCACGAACGTCGCTATCCCAGTAAGGTGTTCCTAATCCTACAAATGCCGGAACAACATAAACTCCTTCAGTTGAATCTATTCGCTTTGCATATTGTTCACTATCTTTGACATCTTTGAACATCCGTAATCCATCACGCAGCCATTGTATAGCAGAACCCGCTACAAAAATACTTCCCTCTAAAGCGTATTCAACTTTCCCATTTACGCCCCAAGCGATGGTTGTTAATAATCCGTGTTCAGAATTAATAATATTCTCCCCCGTATTCATCAGCATAAAACATCCGGTTCCATAAGTATTTTTTGCCATTCCTTCACTAAAACATGCTTGACCAAACAAAGCAGCTTGTTGATCACCTGCTGCTCCTGCAATAGGAACCTCGCATCCGAAAAAGTGATTCTTCGAAGTATTTCCATATACATGGGATGATGGTTTAACCTCTGGTAACATTGTTGATGGAATGTTTAAAATATCCAATAATTCCTTATCCCATGTTAACGTATGAATATTAAAAATTAGAGTTCTTGATGCATTCGAATAATCTGTGACATGTAATTCTCCACTAGACAGCTTCCATATTAACCAAGTATCGATGGTACCAAATAACAGATCACCCTGTTCAGCTTTTTGACGAGCTCCCTCGACATGATCTATAATCCATTTTATCTTTGTGCCCGAGAAATATGGATCTATAAGAAGTCCCGTTTTATTATGAAAGGTATCATTTAACCCTCCAGTAGTTAAATCCTGGCAAATTTCTGCTGTCTGTCGAGATTGCCAAACAATCGCATTATAAATAGGTTCGCCTGTATTTTTATCCCACACTACTGTTGTTTCCCTTTGATTTGTAATACCTATACCGGCAATTTGTTCAGGAGTGATTCCAGATTCTGATAAACAAGATGCAATAACAGCTAGGACTGAACCCCAAATTTCATTCGCATTATGTTCTACCCAACCCGGTTTTGGAAATAGTTGAGAAAATTCTTTTTGAGTCATATGCTCAATTTCACCTTGCTTATTAAACAATATAGCACGCGAACTTGTTGTTCCTTGGTCAATAGATAAAATATAATCTTTCACTTTCAGCCTCCTCCCTTTTTAAACAACCATGTTTTTACATTGCTACAACTAAATGAATAGCCTGACCTGCTACAATAACCCAAGTTTAAATATTTCCTTCATAATTTCTCCATATTAATCTATCTGATGTTGTGACAGCAACAGCCCCAGCTGATAGTGCACAATTCACATCATCTATCGTTTTTATTAAACCACCTGCAAATACCGGAATACCTGTTATCTCGTTTACTTCCCGGATCATTCGGGGAATGATTCCTGGTAAGACTTCAATGAAATCGGGTTTTATTATTTCAATTAATGAATAACTTTTTTCAAGTGCGTTTGTATCTAGTAAAAATAATCTTTGGATTGCAATAACACCTTTTTGTTTTGCTTTTGAAATCACTTTTGACCTAGTAGAAATTAAACCAGCAGGCTTAAACTCCTGACACAAATACTCAGCGGCATACTCATCATTTTTTAATCCTTGGATAAGGTCTGCGTGCAAGAACATTTTTTTCTTATTATGATATGCCATTCGATAAACTTCCTTAAGTCTAGAAATATGCATATCCAAAAAAATACCATACTCGTATGGACTTCTTATCATATGCTCAAAATCTTTCATCGTGCGAATAGCCGGTAATACCTTTTGACCTTGGATTGACAATTCCCTCACCACTCATTTTTATTGATTAATTACAGAACCTCTCACAATATATTCGATTTAAAGAAGATAAACCCCTCTAAAATATATATTAATAAAGAAAACTCGATATAAATCCTTAAAGTATAAAAAAACCCGTCTGTAACAGACGAGTGCAGAATCAAGAATGATGAAAACAAATGACTTTACCGCAAAAATCTATTTATTAATTTCGCCCCAGCAGTGCTTTTCATTCTGCGGCGAGAAACTCCAAATGCAGCAGCTCCAGCTGATACTGCGATCAAGGACATCAACATTCCTCGTCTCCTCATCATGTTTCGCATACCCCTAAACCATCGCATAAGATCACCACCCATTATTAAAATTTATTTTTAAAAATTGAACATTTATATTGTGTGGTGAAACCAAACTCAGCATTCGGTTTAACTAATGGTATTATTGGAATATATGTCCGATCCTTGATATCCAAGGTCAGGACTATATACTAAATAATCTTAACAAGTCGAGTCAGAACAAGGTCCGGGAATTATGTAATTTTCACTATTAAACAATTCCTTAGTGTGATAATATAGTACTAGAATTTTCAATTTGTTATCATTTGTTATTTTCATAAAGATCAAAGAAATGTGGTGAAAAAATAAACAATGAAAACAATTTTTCGCTTATTGACAGAACTTTCTTCTAGAAAAACAATTTCAAGAATAACAGGTCAATTTGCAAAATCAAAGATAAGTACAAAATTAATCCCTCGTTTTGCCAAATCTTATGGAATTAATATAAATGAAGCGGAAAAACACATAAACGAATATGTCTCATTAAATGATTTTTTTACTAGACGCCTTAAAGCAGGAGCAAGAAAGATTCAACAAGATGACAACATTGTCGTTAGCCCTGTTGATGCTAAGATTACTGGGATCGGAACTATCGAGAACGGACAAATGATTAACGTGAAAGGGCAAGATTATACGATAGAGGAACTTTTAAACCATTCACCAAGAACAGTCACATATAAACATGGGTTCTATATGGTGTTATATTTGAGTCCCTCAGACTATCATCGAATACATGCCCCTATTTCGGGAGAAATTGTAGAAAATGAACATATACCTGGTAAAGTTTATCCCGTTAATGATTTTGGCCTAAAACATATGAGGAAGGTTTTAAGCAGAAATGAACGCCTAATCTCATATATTAGACATGAATTTACAGAAATGGCTCTTGTAAAAGTAGGGGCCATGAATGTGAGCAGCATTCAACTGATTGAGTCACTAAACAATGAGATCACAGTTGGAGATGAATTAGCTTATTTTGAATTTGGATCAACCGTAGTATTATTAATGGAAAAAGATTCTTTTCAATATAACGAGAAAAAATTTATTGGAGATAAAATAAAGATGGGAGAAACTTTGGGTCATCTGATAAAGTGAAAATCTCCCAACATACCATCCAACATAAAACTGCACCTCCAATTGTTAGATTGTGTCTAACAATTGGGATGCAGTTCATTATTTGGGTGGTTTTTTTATGTAAATTTTCATTATATACTTGAATCAGATCTACAATAATAAATATTTGCGAAATTTTGTATAATTAAGTCGTTCTTTTCATTAGATCGGGTTCATCTTTTTTACTGTAAGTGTTATAATATTCACAAAAATTTATAAGATTTTATTGGAAGGATGGAGTCCTATGAACCCACTTGCTGAGTCACTGAACAAAACCATTAAAGAAGAACAATCAAATGTGTATGAAATGTTATCTTCACTTGGAAAAAACATTTACTTTCCTAAAGAAGGTATTATTAGTCAATCTGCAGAAGCAGGGAAAAAAGCCAAAAAATATAATGCTACGATCGGAATCGCTATAGAGAACAAACATCCGATGCATTTAAAAGTGATACAAAATACATTATCAGAATATGCACCCAAAGATATTTACCCATATGCACCTCCTGCTGGTAAACCTGAATTACGCAAAGTCTGGACGGAAAAGATGTTAAAAGAAAGTCCATCACTTGAAAATAAAACATTAAGTAATCCAATTGTGACCAATGCATTAACGCATGGAATAAGTATAGTAGCTGATCTATTTGCAGAACCAGGAGACCGTGTTATTTATCCTGATAAAAATTGGGAGAATTATGAACTTACTTTTGGAATCCGCAGAGGAACAGAGACTGTAAACTTCCCACTTTACAATAAAGATCGAAACTTTAATGCAAATGGGTTAAAGGAAGCAATTCTTTCTCAAAAAGATAAAGGTAAAGCCATCGTTGTTTTAAATTTCCCAAACAATCCTACAGGATACACACCAAGTCCAGAGGACAGTGAGAATATTATAAATTCTATATTAGCTGGTGCTGAAGAAGGAATAAATATTGTTGTTGTTACTGATGATGCTTACTACGGATTGTTCTTTGAAGATTCCATTCATGAGTCTTTATTTGGTCAACTTGCAAATATCCATCCAAATGTTTTAGCAATTAAGGTAGATGGGGCAACAAAAGAAGATTATGTATGGGGTTTTCGAGTTGGATTTATTACGTTTGCTGCAAATAGTGAAACAGTAAATACTGCTTTAGAGCAGAAAACAATGGGAATTATTCGTGCTACCATTTCGAGCGGCTCACATCCTTCACAAACTTTTATTCTTCATGCATTGCAGTCACCTGATTATGAGCAACAAAAACTTGAAAAATACAATATAATGAAAGGCCGAGCTAACAAAGTAAAAGACATTTTAAAAAATGAACACTTCCAAGCAGCTTGGGACTACTATCCATTTAATTCAGGGTATTTCATGTGTTTACAACTAAAAACTATAGATGCAGAAACATTACGTGTACATTTACTAGATAAATATGAGATTGGTACAATTGCCTTAGGTGAAAAAGATCTAAGAGTTGCTTTTTCTTGTATAGAAGAAGATGACCTTGAAGATTTATTTAATAAAATTTATCAAGGCATTCTGGATCTCACACCTAAAACGGAATACATCAAAAATACTTTGTAGAAAAATTCAAAATGAAAATAATGTTATCAAAAGTAAGACGTACAGATTATGAAAATTACTTAGATTTACTCGTTTTAGCTGATGAATCAAAAGAAATTGTAAAAGGTTATGTTTATGATGGGTAATTGTATAAAGCTAGCGATTTATCAGGAAATTGTATTGGAGTCACTCTTATCATTGAGGAAAATAAAAGAACAGTTGAAATAAAAAATATGGCTGTAACTCTTTCTGAACAAGGAAAAGGGTACGGCAAAGAAATCATAAAACTCATATGTGAATTGTACAGAATCAAAGGGTACGAATATATTGTTGTAGGAACAGCAAACTCTAGTCTTTGGAACCTTGCCTTTTATCAGAAGGCAGGGTTTCGTATAACCCATGTTCGTTCTAATTTTTTTGCTGATTATCCAGAAGAGGTCTGGGAAAATGGAATACAGGCGTTGGATATGATCATGATGGGAAAAAAACTCTAAGATACCTACAAAAGTGAAGCCTCAGTTCTTGGATGACCTCGTACAGAATATTACCACTTGGATGTAGTATTATCTTCAAAACAAATAGCGGGAATTAGTGGTCTTATCTCATGATTTTATTATCTTCAAAACAAATAGCGGGAAATGGTGGTCTTATATGATGCATATTAAGCAAAATCATGCAAAATATAACGAAAAACAGCTGAATAAGACCACCAAATCCCTTTATTTTATTATTTTGAGAGAATTGATTATAATAAGACCATAAAAGTCCTCTATTTCGAATCTTTTTTAAACTTGCCTGACTATTTATTCCCTATTCAATTCAGGAATATAGTCCGGACCCTCCTAAACCACTTTACTGGTAATTCTGAAAGTTCTATATTCAATTAATAATCACTATATTATAGCGATTTTGGACAATTATCCCTCTATCACTCTTTACCTTTCAACATCTTTTTACTCAATGATTGATGATACATATAGGACAATAAAATACTAACAGCTAGTAAAATAAACCCATATAGAATGTTTGAAATTGTTAATATAAAAGGTATCGTCATCATGATGATAATGACGAGATGAATGCGAAATGAATTTTTCAAGATCCCTTCCACTCTTCGTTCATTTTGCAAAGGATAAATATATAACCAGAACATATTTTTATGATATTGTCTTAAAGAGGATAATTGCATACCTGTTAAATAGATTATTATGATATAAAAAAGGTATTTCATCCAATCATTTGTTAAAAAGAATATTAATATCATTCCTATTACAGTCATACGAACAACAATGCCAAATAAATCTGTTCTGATCCATGTTAAATAATAAAGAAAAACAAAGGTATTGTTCTTTTCAAATGGAACAAATTTAACACTTTTACTTAATATTTTACGATTCTTCACTCGTTTTGGAAGTTGCGGCACATCAACAAACCAGCTTAAAAAAGCATATATTCTAGCTTTGTGTTGCTTTTCAACATGAATAAGTCTGTCCCAATTTATTTGATATTTCGGTATTAATCGAAAAGAAATGATGTAAGTCATTAGAACAAATGCAATGAATAACATTCCTTTAGGAAAGCTATAAGAAAACACAGCATATAAAACACAGAAAGATATAATCCAACGAAAAAAAGAAAACACTACCCGGTGATTGTCAGCTTGAAATTGAACCTCTTGCCATGATCCGTACATCAAAATCCATTTGATTATCATTAATACAATTAAATATACAAAGAACATTAGACTGTTGGTATCACTGGTAACTAAATAAAGAGGGAATAATACTACCCAAATCAGTATCAATACGAAACTTTGGACTAAAAAACTAACAAATATAGCTTTATTAAAATAAGAGTTCATTTTATATTCTGCGGGCACTAAATAAATCAAATCTGCTTCTCTTAAATAAGTGCGAATTGGACTATATGCAATGAACCAAAATAAAACACATGTTAACAACAAATGAATTGGAAAATCAACTGGTGGATTTTCTATAAATCGCCTATAGTAAATACTCCCGATTGAAAAACTAATAACAACAAAAGCAATCAGTCCCCCATTTAGTACAAATCTTAAATAAGGGGACACCTCTGCCCAAAAATCCTTAAATCTTTTATTCCATACATCAGACATCTTCATGATCTAAACTCCACCCTTAACTAGAGCATAAAAGGCATCTTCTAATGACGCATTGTTTATACCAGAGGCCAATTGTATATTACTTAACTCTCCACTTGCAATGACATGTCCTTCATGAAGTACAACCAGCTTATCACAATATTGTTCAATCGTTGATAAAATATGGGAGCTCATTAATATGCTTGCCCCTGCTTCTTTCATTTTCACCATTAAATCAAGCAATGAACGAATGCCAAGTGGGTCTAGGCCTAAAAAAGGTTCGTCAATTATATATAATGAAGGTTGAACGAGAAATGCACTCATAATCATCATCTTCTGACGCATCCCTTTAGACAAATGAGCAGAAAACTTTGTCAGCTTGTCTCTCATTTGAAACTCATCAACTAAATAATCAACACGACTCGCATATTCTTTTTTATCAATGCCATAAGCCATTGACGTTAATTTCAGGTGTTCTTCCACTGTTAGCTCGTCATACATTAAAGGACTTTCTGGAACATACGCATATGAAGATCTATAGTCCATTGGGTTACTCTCCAACGTATTCCCATTTATGAAAATCTCTCCTTTATGCTGTTTTAACAACCCCAATATATGTTTGATCGTAGTGCTTTTTCCTGCACCATTTAAACCAATTAACCCAACCATTTCACCCGGATTCACTTTTATAGATAACCCATGTAATACGGGTCTTTTTAAACTATATCCTCCTGTAACCTCTTTTAATTGCAAAATTGGTTTCAAAAATTAACACCCCATCTGAATTTTTTCCTTTTTATGTTTTTTATTATAATACCTGTAGTTTCTTTTATCAAAATTATGATTGAGAATATTTTCATTCAACATGGTTCAAAATACTTAAAGGGATACTACCCCGACAAGATATATCAAGGGGGAAACTTACATAAACGGAGGGAAGAATCATGGCAAGAGTAGCTGTAGAAGATAACTTATCCAATGTTAAACAAGCATTGCAAAATGAAGGACACGAAGTGTTTAATCTGGAAGAAAACAATATGCAAAACTGCCAGTGCTGTGTCATAACAGGACAAGATCAAAATATGATGGGAATAGCTGATACCCAAACACAAGCTTCTGTCATTAATGCGGATGGATTAACAGCAGAGGAAGTTGTGAATCAAGTAAATCAGAGTTTAAACAAATAATTAAACAAAATAAACCTTCAAATCCCGTTCCTCTTTATGAATAGGTTTGGAGGTTTTATCACTTCACTTTTTATTTGTAATTTTAGCCGTCACCTTTTCTAAAGACCTAGGCATGATCTGTAATAATTTAGAACCCATATTCGCCATGAATGGGATATTTTTTTCCACTCGTTTATTAACTATTATATCTAATATTGCTTTTGTTACCGCCTCTGGTTTTAATATAAACCAACTTGGTAAGTTCTTTTTGTAGTTACCTGAAACATCCGCTGTTTCTAACATGGGAGTATCTATAGGGCCACAATTCAGAGTAGATACTATGATATTGGTATCAAATAACTCCTGACGTAAACTATTTGTGAATCCCAAAACTGCATGTTTACTTGCAGCATATGCAGATGATTTTGCAGATCCTACCTTCCCAGCCAATGAAGCCACATTAATAATATGACCCGATTGTCTCTCTAACATTGAAGGTATAACAGCTTTACAACAATATACTGTCCCCAAATAATTCGTTCTTATCATTTCTTCAATCTCATCTATGGATAAATTCATAAAGTCCTTAAAAATTGCATAACCTGCATTATTTATAAAGACATCTATTTTTCCATATTTTGATATAACAGAAGAGACAACTTCAAAAACCTGATCTTTTGAAGAGATATCAATCTCGTAAAACTCATGCTGATCTTGTAGTTGTGCTGATACCTTCTGAAGACGATCCAGGGATCGAGCCAATAAAATGGGAATGGCTCCATGAGAACTTAGATGTATCGCCATCTCAGATCCTATCCCACTTGAAGCACCTGTAATGACTATAACCTTATTTTTTAGCAACTTTCTCTCTCCTATCCCTATTGAATAAGAAGCTCTTTTTCTTTTTATCTCATTGACCCTTAATCCATTGTTAATACTTGAATATTAAACTCTCCAACTTCTCTTATGTTTAATGGTATGGTCCATGCCTTCTGCGTATCAAAATGTTCAATAGATTGAATAATTTGAGGTGGGGTAATATCTACAGTTACACCACGATCATATAATAAAGTTGAAGCGTTACCGCTTATCATATTACCTAATTCAGAAATTGCACTTTGACTCATTTCATCTAACTCACTTACTTGAAATCCGCCCATCATTTCTGAAACTATTTTAAGTGCTACTTGTTCTGGTAAACCAAATAGGATTTCTCCTTTCATTTGCCCACTCATACCAATTAAGATCCAAATATGATGGTCAAGATATTGTATATCTTTGATTTCCAGTTCTCCAGATGTTGGACGAACGCGTACTACTTGCTCAAGGACGTTACTTGCTGACTCTAAAAAAGGGTGTATATAATTTTTATCCATAAATTTTTCTCCTTAATTTGGAAAAAACATTGACGTTATTTGCTAATTATAACGAAATAATACGATGAAGTACATGAATTTCTTACAAATTTCGACTAATTTATACAATTTTTGAGGGTGCTAAAGTGAAAATCACTTATGAATAAAAGGTTTCGTTTGCTTCACTTACTCAGGTTGCTTATAATAATACATATAAACTTTTTATTACATTCTATTCCTATAATAAATTTTATCTATTAGAAAGGAGGAAAAACTGTTGAATATTAATCAATTAGATACCTTAATTGCTCTTTCAAAAATGAAAAGCTTTAGAAAAGCTGGGGATTTTTTAAACCTAACACAACCTGCGGTTTCTGCTCAAATCAAAAGCTTAGAAGATGAATTTCATACAGTACTCATTGATCGCAATCAACCTATCACTTTAACTGACAATGGAAACCTTTTTATAGAACATGCGGTTCAGATATTAAATATTGTAGATGAATTAAAGCAAAAATTATCTGATATGAATGAAACGCCTCAAGGGCATATTAAATTAGGAACAACTACATCGATAGCTATGCAGGTATTACCTCGTGTTCTAAGCTATTTTCAAAATCAATTTCCACTCATCAAAACATCCATTCATTCGATGCCTTCATCTCAGATTGTGTCAAGTGTGGAAAGCGGATTCATTGATATCGGTATTACTTATTTATTTGAAAAAAAACCTACTCTTGAAACATCCGTGTTATACTATGATACTTTTGAGCTTGTTGTTTCTCCTGAACATCCTCTAGCTAATAAAAGACATACACCAGCAGAGTCTTTAAAAGACCTACCTCTTATTATGATTTCACCAGGATCAGCAGGTAGAAGGTTTATGGATCAAATTTTTAAGAAGCTTAACATTACGCCTCAAATCGTGATGGAATTAACAAGTAGTGAAGAAGTGAAAAGGATGGTTGAAATTAATCTTGGGGCTGCCATTATTTCTAAGTCTTCAATTTCAAATGAGCTAAAAATGGGCACATTAAAAATGATTCAAGTTGATGAATTGGGAGCCGTTAGTCATCCAGTTGGTGTCATTTATAAATCAGATCGATATTTAAGCACTGCACTTCAGCAATTTTTGGATGATTTAAAAGGAATGTCAGAGTCACAATTTTTAGGATCGGAGTAGATGATGGAATGAAATTCGACCTACACACACATCATAATCGATGCGGTCATGCAGAAGGTTCTATAGAGGATTATATCAATGCAGCAGTAGAAAAAGGCTTAAAAATCATTGGGATATCAGACCATTCACCTTATTTTGCACATCCTAAAGATCAAGCTGAGCCTAGAATTGCGATGGCTAAAAGTGAATTTCCTAACTATATAAATGAAATCTTAAAGTTAAAGGAAAAGTATAAAAGTCAAATCGAGGTTCTAATTGGAGTGGAATCTGATTTCTTTCCTGAATACGCAAACATTTATCAAAAGGAGTATAAAAAATACGCCTTAGATTATTTGATCGGTTCAGTCCATAGAGTTAAAGGTGTTAGTATTTTTAATAAAAAAAGATGGAATGGTTTAAGCGAGCAGGAGAAAATGGAGCAAAAGGATCAATATTATGAGCTTATTCAGCAGTCTGCTAGAAGTGGAATGTTTCAGGTTTTAGGACACATTGATGCTATGAAGGGTTATTATCCTGAATTTTCAAACATTCAAACAGAAAGTATAGATGAAACGTTAAAAGTGATTGGTGAGTGTGAAGTTGCAATTGAAATTAATACTTCCGGTAAAACAAAAGATGTTGGAGGATGGTACCCTTCAGACGATATTTTAGAAAAAGCATTGTTTTACGGTGTAAACGTTACCTTTGGTTCAGATGCGCATGTACCTGATCGAGTAGGAGATGAATGGGACCTAGTTGCAGAAAGATTAAAGGAAATCGGTTTTAAAGAGTGGGTCTACTTCAAACAAAAGCAGCAGATGAGTGTTACTTTATAATTAGACACATGCTTAAAATTCCAAAGTCCTAAGCTCCTTGGAACTTAGGACTGATTTGTTTTTGTATGCTATCCATTTTCATCTTTGCTACGAAATGCTTTCATATAGGCCTTGGCTTTATCAGTAACGATTGATATATCTCCTGCTCTTTCAAATTCTTTAGTCAAATCTGATCCTATTCCTACTGCAAATGCACCTGCTTGAAACCATTCTTGTAGGTTATTTATATTTACTCCACCTGTAGGCATTATATTCAATTGTGGAAGCGGTCCTTTTAACGCTGAGATCGTAGAAGGGCTATACACATTACCAGGGAATAATTTCACAATATCTGCTCCTGCTTCCATTGCAGTCTGTGCTTCCTGCACTGTCATTACCCCAGGAAGATAGGGAATACGATAACGATTACACATCTTAGCAGTTTCAGGTTGAAAAGCTGGGGAAACTATATAGGATGCTCCTTTCAGAATTGCTAATCGGGCAGTTACATCATCCAATACGGAACCAACGCCAATAACTGGAGACTCAAAGTTATCGTCCTGAGCATATTTATTGGATAATTCTCCTATAATATCTAAGGCATTAGGAACTGTCATTGTTACTTCTATGCTTTTAATTCCACCAGAAATTACAGCTTCAGACATCTTCCAAACTACCTCAGGAGACTTTCCTCTTAAAACTGCAACAACACCAAACTTATTTATTTTTTTTAAAGTCTCGTATTTTCTCATGTCTCATCTCTCCACTTCATTTCATTCTAATCTTAGTTTAGTATACAAATAAGTTTATCTCTCTACAAAATGTTTTTTCAATAACATTTGATCTATCATTTTAGCATCAGGTAGAGGCTCCCAGTCACCATGATCTTGAATTACAACTGAAGCATTTAAGTGAGCTTTTTCCACTGCTTTGTCCAATGGTAAGCCTCTTAATACCCCTGATAGAAAACCAGCACAAAATGCATCCCCAGCACCAATCGTATCTACAACTTTTTCGGATAACTCATATGGGACTTCGATTGTACCTTCCTTGGAAATGATATAATTCAATCCATTTCCTCCTTTTACAATAGAGATAGCTTTTAACTCCAACAGTTTATCTTGAATGATATTCCAATCTTTAGTTTCAAGCAAAAGCTCAAGTTCCTCTAATCCAGGAAGGAAATAATCGACCTTTTCCATTATTGCTAATATAGTGGATCGAGCCTCGTTTATATTCCATAGTTTTAATCTTAGATTAGGATCAAAGCAAACCTTCACACCATGTTTTTTTGCTAGTTGAATTGCATGAAATATCATTTCACGACAGGACAAGCTAAGCGAAGGTGTGATTCCTGTAATATGTAGGATTTGTGCCTGTTGTATATATTCCTCATCCACATCACTAGGTTCCATCATACTTGCTGCAGATGATTTTCGATAATAAAAAACTTCTACTCTACCTGTTCTGATATGGCGCATCATAAATCCAGTTGATGCATTCTCATGAAACTGAACTCTTGATACATCCACATTTTCTCCTCTTAAAGATTTCAAAATGGATGTACCAATAGGATCTTCACCCAAACGAGAAAACCAGCCAACGGAATGCCCTAATCTAGCTAAGCCAATAGCCACATTACTTTCCGCTCCACCAAATGAACGGAAATACTGTGTTGCTGTTTCTAGTGTTTTATCTCCTGGTGGAGTAAATAAACCCATACTCTCACCAACAGTGATAACCTCAAACTGTTTATTCATATTTAGGCTCCTCCTACCTATTAATCCATGCAAATCATGTTATAGAAGCTATTTCTAAGTTTTGATTAAATTATATTTTGATGGCTTTAGCAATGTTTTTATCACATTATTATATCGTTTTGTAGTAATTTAAAACACCTAATTTTTTTAGTAGGTATAAATCTTAAAACTGCGGCTCTCCAACATTTAGATCGCCGCTACATGATTATTATTTGATTTTCAACAAACGTAAACCATTTAGGATGACTAAGATCGTACTACCTTCATGCCCAATAACCCCGTATGGTAAATCTAATATCTGTAAAAAATTTGCACAGATAAGAATACAAATAATAGCTAATGAAAAAACTATGTTTTGTTTAATAATCTTGTTCATATTTTTTGACAATTGAATTGCTCTAGGAAGTTTCGATAGGTCATTTTTCATTAATATAATATCTGCTGTTTCTAAAGCAACATCTGTGCCTCCCCCCATTGCAATACCTAAATTAGCCGTTGCAAGTGCAGGCGCATCATTAATCCCATCCCCTACCATGCCCACATTTTCATGTTGTTGTTGTAGATTTCTTACATGATTTAATTTATCCTCAGGTAAACACCTCGAAATGTGACCATCAACCGACATCTCTCTTGAAATGACTTTTGCTGTTTCTTCATCGTCACCAGTTAACATCATGGTATAAATACCTAGTTTTTTCAACTGTAATACTGCTTCTTTAGATTGCTCTCTTATGTGATCTTTTAAAGCTATGACGCCTACAATTCCATTATGATCTGCCACAAATACAAGTGTTTTACCTTTTTTAGATAATTCGTTTCCACTTTTCTTT
The DNA here is from genome assembly GCF_010078385.1 of Chengkuizengella sediminis. Classification (NCBI taxonomy): domain Bacteria; kingdom Bacillati; phylum Bacillota; class Bacilli; order Caryophanales; family Paenibacillaceae; genus Chengkuizengella; species Chengkuizengella sediminis. The sequence continues at coordinate 924 of NZ_SIJC01000019.1, read as the reverse complement.
AAAAAAACTTCAGAAATCTCCAGTCCAACAAACTCAGCATTTCCAATTTTGAATTCTTTACCATTTACTTTTCCAATCACTCCTCGACCTGGTATATCTTCAATAAAATCGGGTTGTACTAACTGAAGTTTTTGTTCAATTTTAGTATGATTCACTATGGCTTGAGCAAGAGGGTGGGTGGAATGATTTTCAATGGAAGCAGTATAGATCAAAAAAGTTTCGTGAGTTATACCTTCCCTAACTATAAGGTCTGTTAATTCAGGCTGCCCTTTTGTTAAAGTTCCTGTTTTATCTAATGCAACGGCTTTTATTTTTGCAAGTCCTTCAATATGGACTCCCCCTTTAAAAAGGATACCTAGTTTTGCACCATGTGATATTGCAGATAAAGTAGCTGGTGTGATGGAAGCTACAAGGGCACAAGGTGATGCAACAACCAATAAAATCATGGCTCGATATATGGTTTCATTCCAAGTCCAATCCAATAAATAGTGTGGAAGAAATAACATTAGACCTACTGTAACAATAACCGCTTTCACATAAGTTCTTTCAAATTTTTCTATAAATAATTGAGATGATGATTTCTCACTTTGAGCAGATTGCACAAGTTGTATAATTTTATGAAAAAGTGTTTCATGATTTAATTTAGTAACCTTAATAAAAATAGAACCCATAAGATTCATTGTTCCCGAAAACACCTCATCATCTAACTTTTTCTGAACGGGAATGGATTCACCTGTAATTGCCGATTGATCCACCGTTGATTGACCTTTAATGATCACACCATCCGCAGGTATCCTTTCACCAACCGTTACTAAAAGAAATTGAAGATTTTACAATGAAAACTTTTCTTAATTCAGAACAAAGTAACGACGAAGATCTTGAAAACTTAAATTTAGATAATGAAAAAACTTATGACGACGTAAA